>QHNB01000274.1 GCA_003217965.1 Verrucomicrobiota bacterium
ATACTGATTAGGATTCGCAGAACTTCTACACTGGTGGCCCGCTGCGCCATCGCAGGATAAAGACTGTTACCACCTTGCTCGATTGTCGCAAAATGGAATCCTGCTGTGTTGGCAATTACCTGAAGCAGGTCCGGGTCGGCAGTATCAGCGTTAGTCCTGGGAATGGCCGTGTGCTGCCCAGTGAATAAATCTGGAATCGCCTGCGGAAACACGAAGTTTGGTTCCAAATCGGGGTTATGATCGCGGCTGCGATAGCGGGTAAACCAACTGGTGTCGAGAGTGAGCTTGGTCAGGTTGGTGAGCCGTAGCTTGCCACTCGAACCCGTGGCGGTGCTGCCGGGCAGGGTGCGAAACTGATCCAGGTTTACTGGATCTGCGCCCTTCGAGACCAGGTATGCATTAAGGAAGGTGAAATGGGTGCGTTCATCTTCAGTGTTATCGTGAATGTATTGATCCATATCCTCATCGAGCTGTTTCACCGCTTCGGTGTAATCTGGATTCCCGCTTCCGTCCGGTTCTTCGACGTCCTGGATTCCTGCGAGCTCATTGTACTGGACCCAGAAATCGGTCTCAAGGATTTCCGCTGCGGCGGCGAAGCGGAGCAGGGCGGCATCGCCTTCGGTGATCCGGTCCTCGTGGCCCTCGCCCATGCCCTGGCCCATGCCCATGCCATGGCCGATGCCCTGACCTTTGCCTTTCCGTTTTGAATTCGACCCGAACAGTGCAGATGCGGGAGCTAGCGCGGCTACGCCCAATCCGACGCCGCGAAGGAAAGCTCGGCGCGGAAGAGTGCGCCGAGGTGGTGAAAAATTGGCAACTTGGGGTGACAGTTTACTTTCGACTTTGTTCATAGCGATCTCCTTCGATATCCATTTAATGCTGACGTTCGATGTCGAAGCAGCGAACAGATACGCGGAGCGTCCTACTCGTTTGCTTCACGTCCGTAGAATCGCAGCACACCGCTGCAGACGCCGCACCGGAAAAGTAACACCGCTGTTACTTTTGCCGCTATCACAGCGGATCAAATTCTCGCTCTTTTAATGTCTTATCTTGAGTCCGCGTCTTGGGATCTTTAGCGACCTACACGCTTTCTCCCATCACTGATCAAGTTGCAGCTATGCCGTAACACTGTCCTTGGTTATGTCGCGCCAATTACCGGATTTGTTCCTGATCCTACCACGCCCGACTTTGAAAACTTCGCGGGTGCTGGTTGTCGCGGCGCCGAGCCCAGCGATAGAGATGATCAAGAGCATCCCGGCGCCACACGCGCTGCCAGCCTTGGCAAGACCAGATCCCAAAGGTCATCTTAAGAGCTCGGCCAATTTGATAGTTGTGACCGGTGGGGCCGCCCTCTTTCCATCGGCTCCGCCGGTTCAGTAATCGAAAGATCGACAATCGGTCTGCGATTAATAACGAAGACCCATCGTCGCGAGAAGTTGCTGACTGATCGCACCATCCACGCGCATGTTATGTGCGCTTTCGTATGCGCGGATTGCGAAACGCGTTCGCGGCCCCATGACTCCATCGATAGGGCCGCGGTAGTAACCCGCTCGTGCCAATCGACTCTGCACTTGCACAACAATCGAGCCGCCGCTGTAGGCGCTACCGTAAACGGGCTGATTATAAGAGTAGTAGCCGTATGGGTAATAGTACGGGTAAAAAAACGGAGACGCGAACGGAAACGCGAAGTCATTAAAGACAATGATCTCGTTGAAACGATGGAAGCGACGAAATCGATCATCGAAATCGTTATCACCATCGTTGAAACGCCCGGGCCGGCCAAATCTATCGCCCCTACTGGTGAAACGGTGAAGGACAGAGGCCGAGCCTGTCATTATGGCTGCGTGTGCGGCGCTTGATCGATGCGCCGGGTGCATGGCACTGGTGCGCATCGTCCCCTGTGCCATCGCAGCGGAGACTGCAAGAACAGTCGGCGCCACGTAACTAAAGAGAATCAATTTTTTCGAGTTCATAGCTTTCTGGGTTCGAAAGATTAAAAACCGTGAAACTTGAAGGGTTGTGGCTAACGGGGTTTCAGCCGGACTACGAATAGTGACAGCGTTGTTACTTTTGATTGCGCGTGCACACACACGACTAAGGCATAAAGCGAACGTCCGACGTAGCGTGCCGCACTCGGTTTCACGACTGGCGCTTCCCTTTGCCAAGCTTGGAGGGAAGTTGAATTGTTAATCAATAACCGGACTAGAAGAGATATGTAGGCCCAGCTAGTCGAAGGAAGCGGAACGCCTAATAGATTCGTCCACCGTGATGCCGTTTGCTTCGCGCTAAGGCGTATAAAGCTCCGCGCTGGCGATCTCGACAAGGTGGCCTAACTTCTTGTCGAACTCCTGGCCGCCAGCGATCAAAACCTGTCCGTTCGACAGTACGGTCATAGTTTCACCGATGCGTGACTTATTCATGTTCCCGGTACTTGTCCAAGTCAGGGTCGAAGGGTCGAATAGTGCGGCTAATCCATTCGTCTCTTCGATAGGATACGGTTGTGCATTAACGTAGGTAACACCGCCCGCGACTAAAACCCTGCCAGTGCTCCAGCAGCGCACCGGCACTCTCGCAATTTTGACTGCGCGTTGTGCACGGGGGGCGGAGGGAAGTTGGTCCATTGGTTGGTGGAGGGGTTATAGATGCTGCCGCCTTGTATGTTGGCAGCAGTCCAAACGTTTCCATTTGGGAGCAGCACAATCGGTGTGCCTCCGCCAACAGTAGGTGAGCTGGTGGCGGTCCAAGTGCGAGTTGAGGGATGGTACAGATTGTCGCCGCCACAACTCGGCGCTGGACAAGGCCCCATTGTTGAAGCCGCCCGCAGTGAGCACCTTTCCGTTAGAGAGTAACGTGAGCGCAAACGACTCGCGCCCGGTGGTCATACTTCCGGTGGCAGTCCATGTGCCGGTTGCAGGGTTATATAGCTCGGCACTGGCAAGGGGCGGAGCCGTGCAACAAGTATTTGGGTCGAAACCTCCCGCCACGAGCACCTGGCCATTCGGCAGCAAAACTGCCTCATGGCCATCGCGTGCGATAGTCATGCTTCCAGTGAGCGTCCACTTGCCCGTCGCCGGGTTGTACAGTTCGGCGCTGGCGAGATAGCCACTTGTGCGGTTGGAGCCTCCAGCCACGAGCACTTCGCCGTCGGCGAGCCGTGTCGTGGTGTGGTTAACTCGCGGCACATTCATGCTTCCGGTGTTATTGAACCCGCCAGAACCGGCTAGGGCGGGGATCGCTATGCACACGGCCAGCCCAAGAGCAACCAAACCGAACCAGGGAATGAGCGGATTGGCTTTGAACCTACTCCTGACTGCTCGCGAGGAGATAATCGCGAGCCGCATGAGACTAGTTTTCGAAAGGGCAGATACTATCGGGAAGGGGTTGCTCATTGGCTTCATATCTAGGAATCGCACCGAGCTACTTTTCACGTTGCGACGCAAAAGTAACATGATTGCTACTTTTGTCGGTGCGACTACTTCCGCTTCTACCTTTTAGAGGTGTGTGTAATACCTGATCGAAGCGATCTTAGGACGATTCGCGAATCGCGTAACCAACGTGACGTACTGTTCGAATCAACGGCGGGTCGCCTATCTTTTTGCGTAAACGTCCGATGAATACTTCGACCAGCTTTGTGTCGTACTCATGGGGATGTTCCCAGACGCGTTCGCATAATTCCGTGCGCGTGAATACTCGGCCCGGTTCGCGCATGAGAATCTTCAACAATGTCAACTCACGTGTGGATAACTCGATCAGTCTTCCGCCACGATGAACCCGGTGATCGACCAAATCGAGCACAAGATCAGCCACGTGCAGACTCAACATTGGCTCTTCGGCATAGCGCCGTCCCAGTGCGCGCACGCGCGCCACCAATTCCGGCATTGCAAATGGCTTTGGTAAATAATCGTCTGCGCCGAGTTGCAGCCCGGTTATACGATCTTTAACCTCGCCACGGGCGGTCAGCATCAAGACGCGATTCGCCCCGTGTTGTGACCGTAGACGACGCAATACTTCAAAACCGTCGATCCCCGGCAAACCAACATCTATTATGATTAAGTCAAACGAGCTCTGTAATGCTCGATCCAAAGCGGACTCGCCATCATAAACGGTAATTGGGTCGTGCCCCGCTTCAGTCAGCGCAGCAGCAATCTGTCGCGCCAACCGGACTTCATCTTCGACAACAAGAATACGCATGAATTTCGCGAGACGTCATCTCTGGTCAAAGTTTAGTATCATCTCATCACCTGTTACGCGAAGTTGATCTGGCTTCGAACCCTTGTCCTAAGGATT
>QHNB01000275.1 GCA_003217965.1 Verrucomicrobiota bacterium
AATCGGTCAAATCCTTCCACGTGCCGGCCACTCCCTTCACCCGGGCCTGGCCGCCAAGTTTTCCTTCGGTACCGACTTCACGCGCAACGCGCGTCACTTCCGAGGCGAATGAGCCAAGCCGATCAACCATGGTGTTGATCGTATTTTTCAACTCCAGAATTTCGCCCTTGACGTCGACCGTGATTTTCTTCGACAGATCGCCGGTCGCCACTGCCGTGGTCACTTCGGCAATGTTGCGCACCTGACCTGTGAGGTTGCGCGCCATGAAATTCACTGAATCAGTCAGATCTTTCCAGGTACCAGAAACACCCTCCACCTTCGCCTGTCCTCCCAAGATTCCTTCCGAGCCGACTTCGCGCGCCACGCGAGTTACTTCGGAAGCGAATGAGCGCAGTTGGTCCACCATGACGTTGACCGTGTCTTTCAGCTCCAGGAACTCTCCTTTAACATCCACCGTGATCTTCTTGGTCAGATCACCGGTCGCCACCGCAGTGGTCACGGTCGCGATATTGCGAACCTGAGCGGTGAGATTTCCGGCCATTAGATTTACGTTTTCGGTAAGGTCCCGCCACGTTCCTGCCACACCTCGGACCTTTGCCTGACCGCCGAGCTTTCCTTCCGTGCTGACTTCGCGAGCGACGCGCGTTACCTCGGATGCGAATGCTCCGAGCTGATCGACCATCGTGTTTACCGTTTTGGCAGTGCGGAGGAACTCGCCCTCCAGCGGCCGACCGTCCGACCCGATTGCCATTGTCTTGGAAAGATCGCCCTTGGCGACCGCCCCAATCACCCGCGCCATCTCGCTTGTTGGATAGACTAGATCACCGATTAAGGTGTTAACCGACCCGATCGACTCCGCCCAGGACTGCGAGACATCACCAATCGAGGCGCGCTGGGTAATTTGCCCCGCTTTGCCAACGACGCGGGCAATACGCTCAAGTTCTTTTGCCATCCTCTGATTCAAAGCAATAACGTCGTTGAAGCTGTCGGCTACTTTGCCTGCCAGCCCAGTCCAATCCTCTGGCAGACGGGCGGAAAAATCGCCGCGCTTAAATGCTCGGAGCGCTAGCAACAGCGCCCTAGCGTCCAGCTGATCTCCGTTGGCGCTCGAATGAAGCGGCATTCGTGCGATAGAGGCGGAAGTAGTCTTTTTCATAAACGATGAAGACCCATCATTATTTTGCCGGCTAAGAGAAAGTCTGCCATGAGAGGCGCCCTTTGTTTTGCTGCATCGAGAGTAACAAGCTCGTATTCCCGCGAAAAGCAGCAAATCGCGCGCCCTCTCTCGATTGCGACTCTCTCCGGCCGACATCGGCTCGGCGAAGAGGAGAATTTCATCTGCCTTTTAAGTCGCGGCCGTAACTCGGCCGGTCACTTCGCCGAAACCGACCCTGTAATTATCACCTTCACACCAGCCGGTAATCGTGAGGGTGTCACCATCTTCCAGCCATTTTCGCGCTTCACCACCCGGCAGTTTCAGCGGGTTCGCCCCGCGCCAGGTCAGCTCGAGCATGCAGCCCCGCGATTCTTCTGTTGGGCCGCTGATAGTACCGCTGGCGAGCAAATCGCCGGTTTGGAGATTGCAGCCGCTGCTAGTGTGATGTGCTAGCTGCTGGGCCACGCTCCAGTAGAGGTCTTGAAAATTTGTTCGCGTGATGACGTGAGGCTCACGCATCGCATCAGTTCGCAGATGGGCCTCCAAATGGATGTCGAAGGTTGAATCATTAGCCCGGTCCAAATACGCGAGCGGGGATGGCTCCTGTCGCCCGAGCGGCTTTCGAAATGGTTCCAGTGCCTCCAGAGTTACAACCCAAGGCGAAATACTGGTGCAGAAGTTCTTGGCCAGGAATGGCCCGAGCGGCTGATATTCCCATGTCTGAACATCGCGCGCGCTCCAATCGTTCATAAGCACCATCCCAAAAATATGATCTTCTGCGCGCTCGATCGGAACCTGAGTGCCCAACTGGTTTCCCGGACCTATGAAAAATGCGGTCTCGAGTTCGAAATCGAGGCTGCGCGACAGACCAAAGCGGGGCGCCGAGCTCTCGGGCATTTTTGTTTGGCCGCAAGGCCGCTTCACCTCTGTACCGCTAACGACAACCGAGCTGGCGCGGCCATGATAGGCGACCGGCAGCCACTTCCAATTCGGCATGAGCGCATTTTCCGGCCCGCGCAACATCGTCCCGACGTTATGAGCATGATGATAGGACGAATAGAAATCGGTGTAATCTCCAATGCGCGCCGGCAAAAGCATCGTCACCTCGCTTTGCTTGTGTAAAACGCGATCGCGCAAGTCCCCATTGTCGCGCAACGTCGCGGTCTCGGCTGCGAGTAAATGCTGAACCATGTCGCGCGTTCTCTTCCAAGCTGGCCGACCGAGCGCCATGAATGCGTTCAGCGAATCATCACTAAAAATTCGCTGTCTCCCTGCGCTTCGACCGACGATTCCC
>QHNB01000276.1 GCA_003217965.1 Verrucomicrobiota bacterium
CGTCGCTGATCGCATTGATCATCGCGGTTCCGTTGAGTGTGGCCACGGCGGTGTTCTTAACCGAACTGGCACCGTTGTGGATCCGACAGCCACTCGTGTCCTTAATCGAAATGCTGGCCGCCATTCCAAGCGTGATTCTCGGGTTGTGGGGAATTTTCGCGATGATCCCGTGGCTGCGTGCTTATCCATTCCCGATTCTCAAGAGATTGTTTGGGTGGACCCCCCTTTTCAGCGGTCCGATTTATGGGGTGAGCATGTTGGCCGGCGGCATCATCATTGCCATCATGATTCTGCCAATTATCACCTCCGTATCGCGGGAGATTTTGCGGAGCGTGCCGAACCTGCAGCGTGAGGCGGCCTACGCCCTTGGCGGAACGCGCTGGGAAGTCACCCGTATCGCCGTCTTGAGTTACGCCAAGAATGGCTTATTTGGCGCGGCGATTCTCGGCCTCGGTCGCGCGCTGGGCGAAACCATGGCCGTGACCATGGTTATTGGAAACACGCCGCAGATTAAAGCCTCGCTCTTCGCCCCGGGTTATACCTTGGCCAGCGTGATTGCGAATGAGTTCACCGAAGCGACGACCGACCTTTATTTACAGGCATTATTCGAAATCGGGCTGGTCTTATTTGCCATTACCATTCTCGCCAATCTGCTAGCGCGACTTCTCCTTCGTGGCATGGGCGGCATTTCCACGACACGGGCGGTGCAATAAATGCATTTGCCATCTCACAACCGGCATACGTGGCGGGTGATCAAGAGCGGCGCCGCATCCGCGATTGCTTTTGTTTCGGCTGTGATCGTGATTGCGCCCCTCGGTTTCGTGTTCTTTTACCTGATCGAGAAGGGCGCCAGCTCGGTGAACTGGTCGTTCTTTACCGAGTTGCCGAAACCCGTCGGCGTGGTCGGCGGAGGCATGGCGAATGCGATTGTTGGCTCGGGTGAGTTACTGGCATTGGCGGCGCTAATTGGGGTTCCAGTCGGCGTCTTTGGCGGGGTTTATCTGGCTGAGTACGGATCCGCTCGCGCGAATGCGATGCTCCGTTTTGTTGCTGATGTGCTGAACGGTGTGCCTTCGATTCTATGGGGCGTGGTTGTTTACGGTTTGGTCGTTCTCCGTTTCAAAAGTTTCTCGGCCTATGCTGGCGGACTTGCCCTCGGGTTGCTGATGATTCCGCTGATTATGCGTACGACAGAGGAAGTGCTCCTGCTTGTTCCCAACGGGTATCGAGAAGCGGCGCTCGCTCTTGGGATTAGTCGGTGGAAGACGATTTTTCACATCGTGATGAGGACCGCGTCAAAGGGAATCGTCACGGGCATTCTGCTGGCCCTCGCGCGGGTGGCGGGAGAGACCGCTCCTTTGCTTTTCACTGCCTTCGGTAATCGGTTTTGGAACCATAGCTTACGCGAGCCGATCGCTGCCTTGCCGCTGCAGATTTTTACCTACGCGATTTCGCCTTACGACGACTGGCATCGGCAGGCTTGGGCTGGCGCGCTCGTGCTGGTGTTGATGATTTTCGTGATTAACTTGTTGGTCCGCTTTCTGACGCGCGGTCGAGCGGCGCGTGTAATATGATGGAAGGTTCTGTTATACCTGAGACGGCGATGCGTTCCTCCGAACAGATTCTGGAAAAGCCTGAATCGGCGATTGTCGAAACCGAAAAGCCCGTCTTCGAAGTCAAAGACGTTTCTTTGTGGTACGGCGACAAACAAGCGATCAAAAACGTAACCATTGATCTCCTGCCAAAAGCGGTGACAGCAATCATCGGCCCGAGCGGGTGCGGCAAATCCACTTTTCTTCGCTGTCTCAATCGGATGCACGAACTGATTCCGCGAACTCGAATGACGGGGCAGGTGCTTTTCCGCGGCCAGGATCTTTACGGTGCCGGAATCGATCCGACGGTGATTCGCCGGCGTGTGGGCATGATCTTCCAAAAATCGAATCCGTTTCCGACAATGTCGATTGCAGACAATGTCATTGTCGGCCTGAAACTAAACGGCGTGCGTAACCGTCGGGTGTTGAATGAGCGCCTGGAGAAATCGCTGCGCATGGCAGCGCTCTGGGACGAGGTCAAGAACGATCTGGACAAGCCCGGGGTTAGCCTCTCCGGCGGCCAACAGCAGCGGCTGTGCATCGCGCGCGCGATCGCAGTCGAACCCGAAGTAGTCCTGATGGATGAACCGGCCTCCGCGCTTGATCCGATTGCAACGATGAAAATCGAAGAGTTGATTCGGCAGCTGAGCAGTGACTACACCATCGTGATTGTGACTCATAACATGCAGCAGGCTAGTCGCGTTTCCGATGTGACCGCTTTTTTCTATATGGGGCAGCTGATCGAGTTCGATGAAACGCGAAGGTTGTTTACCAATCCGAAGGAAAAACAGACGGAGGATTACATCACCGGCCGGTTCGGTTAAGGATGAATCCCTCGAGACATATTCTGCAAGATTTCGATGCCGCATTGCATTCACTTCGGGCGGACGTGCTGATGATGGCGAGTTTGACGGATCGCAATCTGCAAAACGCAATGGCTTGTCTGCTTGATGGCAACGCAGAGCTCTGCGCCGTCGCGGTTGCCGACGAAGAGGAAATCGATGAGCTGGAGAAGAAAATCGATAACGATGGAGTGGAGATCTTGTTGCGTTTTCAACCGGTTGCTTCCGACCTGCGACGCGTGATCTCGACGATGAAGGTTAGTGCGAACCTCGAGCGAATCGCTGACCAGGCTGTCATGGTAGCACAGCGCGCCCGAAAACTGACCGCGCTTCCTGTCCTAAACGATGCGCACGCGCTCGGACCTATGTTTATGGAGGCGACAAATTTGTTCCGCGACAGTCGCGATCGCGAGATCGATCAGATTAACCACGACATCGCAGACGATTTTAGCGAAAAAATGGCCGTTCATCCGGAGCGGATCACCGACTACGTGAATCTCATTTTCATCGCGCGACACTTGGAGCGGGTTGGCGATCACGCCAAGAATATCGGTGAAGAAGCGGTCTATGCGGCGGAAGCAGAGGATATTCGGCACCGCCGGGCCGAAGTTTCTGCGGAAGAGCCCGCTTCTTGAATTTTGGGCAGTCTGGAATTGTGACGGAACTGTCACACTAAAGTCATTGCTGCCAGGCGCTGGGCTCGGCGAAGCTTTTGTGCCGGACACAATGCGACGATGATCGAAACCTCCGCTCCTCCGAGGTTCGCCTTTAACCTGCCGCCACATTCATGTTCGCGCCCGAGGCGGCTCCGGACAGCGTGG
>QHNB01000084.1 GCA_003217965.1 Verrucomicrobiota bacterium
CAAATCAAAAAGGTCGGCCATTGCGGCACACTCGATCCGATCGCGACGGGTCTGCTTCTGTTGACTCTGGGACGCGGTACCAAAATTCAAGACCTCCTCATGTCTGAAGACAAGGAATACTCCGGCACAATGACACTTGGAGTCTCCACGGCGACGCATGACCGCGAAGGCGCGATTATCGAGACGCGCGAGGTTCCGCCATTTTCCGACGACGCAATTCGCGCTGCTTTCGAAAAATTTCGCGGCGATTTTTATCAGATGCCGCCGATGGTTTCCGCGATCAAACATGGAGGAGTTCCGCTTTACAAGTTGGCGCGCCAGGGGAAAACGGTCGAGCGCGAGCCGCGGCTGGTGCACGTTTATCGCTATTCCATTGACCGGATTGCCTTGCCTGACATCGATTTCACGGTCGTATGCAGCAAGGGTTTTTATGTCCGTACCTATGCTCACGATATCGGTGCTGAACTTGGGTGCGGCGCGCATTTAAGCATTTTACGACGGGTGAAATCGGGCCGGTTCGACGTGGCCGATGCCATTACAGTGGACGAGATTCGGAATCGCGAACCAGCCGAGATCAGAGCGCGGGTGTTGTCTTTGCCGCAAGTTTCGCGGATGCGCGGCGCTTGATCGAAGACGATGGAAATTCTCCACTCCATCGCTGCACTTTCCGATTTGCCAGGCCCAATTTTTCTCGCCATCGGCGTATTTGATGGCGTGCATCTCGGCCATCAAGCCGTGATTTCGACCTCAGCTCGGCATGCCCATTCCGAAGACGGAACGCCCGTTGTTGTTACTTTCGATCCGCACCCGGTCAAAGTTCTGCGCCCCGAAAGCGCGCCGCACCTCATTACGTCCACGCCACACAAAATCGCTCTTATTCGCAAACTTGGGGTTGGTCATTTACTCATCCTGAAGTTCGACAAAAATTTTGCCGCGACACGCCCGGAAGATTTCGTCGCGCAACTGATCACGAGCGCGAAGCCGTTGCGCGAGATTTGTGTCGGCCACGAATGGTCGTTCGGGAAGGATCGCGCCGGCAATCTCGAGCTATTGCGTGAGCTTGGCGGTCGGCAGCGAGTCAACGTTGTCGGAATTCTGCCGGTAAAAGTGAATGGGACAGTCGTGAGCAGCACGGCCATCCGCGCGGCCATTGAAGCGGGGGATTTGGCACGGGCTGCGGAAATGCTCGGGCGCGAATACACGATCTTAGGAACAGTGAAAACGGGAGTGAAGCTCGGCCGGCAGCTTGGTTTTCCGACCGCGAATTTAAGCGCGCATAATGAGCAATTTCCGCCGAACGGTGTTTACTTTGTCGAAGCCTGGCTTCATGGGGTATTACATCATGGTCTTGTCAACATCGGTTTTCGACCAACCGTCGCCGGCGAAAACCCAGAGCGCGCCATCGAACTTCACCTGCTCGATTTCAATCGAGATATTTACGGGGAGGATGTTGAAGTGCGATTTGTTCAGTATTTGCGACCGGAAAGTAAATTTGAAAATGTGGAGGCACTTGCGAAACAAATTGCCTTGGATGTGAAAAGAGCGCGCGAATTCTGCGCCCTCTGATCAGCCGATCGGGTCGCGGGTCCGGGTGAGAGCCGCCCAAAGTCCGCCGACGATCAACAGTAGGCCGCAGGCGAGGACGAACCCGAACACGGTCAAAGGCGGCAGAGTCGCTGCGCGCACGAGCGCCTCGCGCACGAACCAGCCTTCGCCGGAGCCGAAATAGGCGATCACAACTGAGAGAATGGTGGCCGTGAAGATGATGATGGCGCGTTGAGTACGAAGCGACGGACGATGGGGCAATTGTTTCATCACTCGCCCCGTAAAACCGGCGTCGTCAATGTAAGGCGCCTCTTCGCGCAGGCGCCTGTCGAGCCAATCTTCTGTTTGAGGCAATTCGTTCATCCTACGGTCCCCAGGCTGCCAGTATTTTCTTCAATTTCTCCCGTCCGCGCAAGACGTTGGTTTTGACCGTCCCAAGCGGAATCTCCAGCACCCGCGCCGCTTCGTCATGGGACAAACCATTTTGACAGCAAAGGACAATGGCGCTGCGCTCATGCAATGGGAGTGAGTTTAAGGCGCTCATAAGATCGTGACGTAATCCCGGGTCCGCTGTTTGCGGATCGGCCTCCGATTGCCATTGGGCCTCATCGATCCCGACAAGTTCCTTTCGCTTACGGGCTTGGTCGCGAAACACGTTGTAAGCGATTCGATAAAGCCAGGTGGAAAACTTCGCCTCGCCACGGAAGTTTCGGATGTTCTTGTAAGCACGAATGAATGTTTCCTGGGCGAGATCATCAGCCAATTCGACATCCGCGCGCGTGAGTTGTCGCAGAAGGCCACGTACAGGCGATTGATGGCGGCGAACCAGCTCGCCAAAGGCGTGCTGGTCACCATCAACGAGGACTCGTGCGAGCAGATCGGCATCGGTCAGCTCCACATCACATTTTGAACCCGTTCGCGTGCTTGTTAGCAAGCCGCCAGGCGAGGATGTAGCCGACACCAATAAGAGCGGGAATCGATCCAAGCGCCCAGACTCCATTGTCCCAACCAGCGCTGATCCCGAAGAACATCACGATACCAACGCCGACTGCTAACAAAACAATACCACGCCGCAGATCATACCACGGTCGCAACGGCGCTCCCGCCGGCGAAGCCAGCAATTCGGGCGGAACCGGCTGCCCTTTTTCCACCATCGCCCGCACCGTCCGATGCAGGGAGCGGGTTTTGGCCCAACTAATCAACATGATCACGGCGACGATGGCGACGGGCGCCCCGAAGACGGAGAGCATCGCGATGATCGCAATCGGGATGGCTGCGAGCGGGAAATCGTCGCTCGAACCATGATGCCGGGCCGCTGAATCTTCCTCGTCATCGTTGACGCTGATACGGAATCCCTTCTTGAAGTTACGGTCTGATCGTTGCTTGATCTTGTTGGCGAATTCGTTAGCCGCCGACGGACTCGCCATCGGAGTGGCTGATGCCACTGGCGTCCCAGCTGTCATTGGTGAAGCGGCAGCGGCTGGAGCCGCAGGCGAAATGGGCGCGGGGATCGGGGGAGAACCCGGCACGGGCGGCGTAGGAGTCTGCGCGAGAACGGCCAACGTTATCCCGAAGGAAACGACGCTGCCGAGAATTAAAGCTTTCATAGGTTTCATTTGCTGATGAGATGCGCAGGAAAGCAATTTCAGATTCAAAAAATTGGCGACCGGTGCCATTTTGTCGCGGTGGAAAAAGGTTGCGCGGCGAGAAGGCCTGGCGATTATTCCAATCCGTTTGCGCGGGTGTAGCTCAGTGGTAGAGCACCTCCTTGCCAAGCCTACCTGCCAAATCTTCTCATTTGTTCTCATTTAATCTGACGCGCGTTGCCATAGGTAAAACAGCGCGCGCCGTGTCCTCACCTAATCTCAAGTGATCGCAATAAACCGGCAAGGTCGTACAAAATAGCCGGATAAAATTTCAGCGAGGGTTCAAAAATTGCCGCGCCATTAATCCGAGGGTTCGAATCCCTCCCCATCCGCCGCCCAGGTGGTCAGCCGCAAATCGGAGCAAACCTAAAGTAAACTTAAAGTGTAGGAGCAAGATTATGAACAGCTCGCCTGCCGCAGCGAGCGCGCAGCTTGTCTCAGTGCAAGTTTAAGGGCGTCCTTGGTCCTTACGCGGCTTTCCAGCGTCGACGCAGGGCGAGGAGGCTACTGGCGCCCAAGGCCAGAAGGGCAAGACTAAAGAAGCTCGGTCCGGGGGTTGCTGCTGGTGCGATGGTGCCAGACAAACCACTGAACAAAACATCGCCGTTGTGCTCAACGATCCCAATAGTAATAGTGCCGCCACTGAAGCCGACCAGCGAGCTAGGCATGGTCGTAGTGAAATTGAAATCGATAGTATCTATAGCGCCGCTGTTAGCCGCGACCAGCCCCTATCCACCTTGCCGAGGACACTGCCCAGTATCGTCTGCCACCGCACTGCTTCGAACGGATTTTCGATCTCGCTCACCAGTCCCTCTTCCACAAAGCGCCGGTAGCGCAGCCTCCGGTCTCGTTTCGCCCCGCCCAGCTCTCCCAAAACGAGTTCTTCCTCGATGAACGCCCAGGGCTCGCCCCAACCTGCGTATCCTGGGAAACTGCTCCATTCAAACCTGCGCAGGCGTTCCTGACGCTGCTTCGGCGTCCCTCGACCAAGAGCCGGTCCCCGCACCGGGTTGAGATGGATGTAACGGCTGAGCGCGAGCAGGTATTCGCCCTCTTCCACGACAAAACTCTTGTAACGGCCGTGCAGAAGATGGCCGCTTCGCCGATGCCTGCGGTTAAAGTAAACACTGTAAGCCACCATCAGCCAATGCATCCACCGGCTCAGGTTGGCTCGGCGGGTCTGGGCCAGCAGGTGAAAATGAATGCCCATCCGCACAAAACAGTGCACGACCACATCGAAACGATCGGTCGACTCTGCTAGCAATCCAAGGAAGCGTTCCCGATCGGCGTCCGTCTCGTAAATAGCCTGCTGGCCATTGCCTCTCGCCAACAAATGATAAAGCGCCCCTTCAAATTCGATCCGGAGCGGTCTAGCCACAGTCCGTTATGGAAACAACGCGCACCAAATGTCAAATATTAAGACCCGACCCCAAGCCACACCGGTGTGAACCAAATCGCCGTCAACGGCGGCTTTGGGCTGCAACGGACCGATTATGGGGGCGATTTGTCAGCGCAGGATCTCGCGCAGGGCAGCAAGGACGAGGTCCACGTTGCGCACGGTTGAGCCGTGACCCATTAGGCCGATACGCCAGGCTTTTCCCGCCATCACCCCGAGACCTCCGCCGATCTCGATGCCGTATTCGTCGAGGAGACGCTTCCGCACGATGGCATCATCCGCGCCGGCGGGAATGTTGATGCAATTGAGCGTGTGCAGGGAATGCTTCGGAACGTAACTTAAGCCCATAGCATCCAGCCCGACGCGCAACCGCTGGTGCATTCTTGCGTGGCGTGCAATGCGGTTGTCGAGCCCTTCCTCGAGCACGATGGCGAGCGCTTCGCGCAGGGCGTAGGTCATGTTAACCGGCGCGGTGTGATGGTAAACGCGACCACCACCACCCGCACCATTGTAGTATTTGCGCAACAGAGAGACATCGAGATACCACGACTGTGGTTTGGATTTTCGCGCGTCCATCTTTGCGAGAGCTCGCTCGCCAAAGCTCACTGGCGCGAGTCCGGGCGGGCAACTCAGGCATTTCTGCGTACCGCTGTAGATCGCGTCGATTTTCCATTCATCCACTCGCAGTTCGTGACCACCGAGGCTCGTGACCGCGTCCACCACGAGCAAAGCGTCCCGCGCGCGCACCAGGTTTGCCAGCCCTTCGAGCGGCTGATGCGCGCCGGTGCTGGTCTCCGCATGGACAATGCCGACGAGTTTCGTCTTCGGATGCTGTTCCAGCGCGGCGCTGATTTGTTCGTGGGAAAACACATCGCCCCATACTAATTCGATGGTGTGCACGGTCGCGCCGCACCGTTCCATCACGTCTTTCATGCGGCCGCCGAACACGCCGTTCACGCAGGCGATGACCTCGTCACCGGGCTCGATCAAGTTCACTGCGACACATTCCATTCCCGCCATGCCCGTGCCGCTTACGGGAAAGGTCAGTTGATTTTTAGTCTGGAAAACCTGGCGCAGCATTTCGCAGGTCTCGTCAAGGATGGCGATATACTGCGGATCGAGATGGCCTAGCGTGGGCGCCGCCAGTGCGCGCAGGACGCGCGACGAAACAGGACTGGGTCCGGGACCAAGCAGAATGCGCTCGGCGGGAAACTGAGTATTCATAGTGGTGGTTTGGGGAACAGGGTCGCGCGTGACCGCAAACTTGGTTCTATGTGATTCGGGTCGATGGCGAGTTCAAGAAACCAATTTCGGATCTTGTCCCGGCGGTGGGAAGAGAATCGGGGCGATCCGCGCTTCGAAAAACTCGTCGCCTCCCTCGCGCCGAAATGAGCGCGCAGCTCGCACAGAGAGTGATTATTCAACGGTTCAACGTTTTAACGATTCACGATTTACGGCGCACGGTTGCAGCAGCGACTCATCGATATCAGTGAGCTTCGTGCAACCGCAAAGCAGCATTGCCTCATCTAACTCGCAACGCAGGATCTCCAGGACCTGGAACGCGCCCTGTTCTCCCGCCACGCATAAGCCCCAGAGGACTGCGCGCCCAACCAAAACCGCTCGCGCGCCGAGTGCAATCGCTTTGAGCACATCACTGCCGCGTCGAATTCCTCCATCGACGTAAATCTCACAAAGATCTCCGGTGGCATCAATGACGTACGGAAGTGCGTCGCAGGTGGCAGGCGCGGTGTCGAGCTGCCGGCCGCCGTGATTGGAGACTATCACCGCCTTGGCGCCATGCTCGACTGCCCGGCGAGCGTCGTCACCCCGGCACACGCCCTTCACCACGACCGGCAATCGCGTGGACCCGCAGAGCCAGTCGAGATCATCGAATCCGAGATCTTCTTTGAAGTTTGTCCGAACGTAGGCGGCAAGTCCGGAGCCTTTCACTTCGGGAAAGTCCCCCTTTCCGACCGGCGCTAGATTTTCAACGCTCAAACCGTCGGACAATCGGAAGTTGTTGCGCGTGTCGCGGTGACGGGTCCCCAAGCCCGGTGCGTCGACGGTCAGCACAATCCCCTCTGCCCCGGCTGCCTCCGCCCGTTTCACCAATTCCAGTGTGATCGGCCGGTCCTTATATATATAGAGCTGGAACCAGCGGGGGCTGCCCCCTGCGGCAAATACCGACTCCATCGCAATATTCGACAGCGAGCTTAAAATGAACAGCGTTCCCGCTGCCTTGGCGGCTCTTGCCATGGCGATCTCTCCCTGCTCGCAGGCCAGCTTATGAAACGCAGTCGGCGCGACGATAATCGGCATCGAGATCCGCTGTCCGAGTACGGTCGTGCTCATGTCGCGTGGTCCGACTCCGCCCAGAACGCGGTAGTAAAGCTTCAGCTTTTCCCAACCAGCGCTGTTCTCGCCGAGCGTGATTTCATCCAAGGCTCCGCCTTCGTAGTAATCGAAGACATCCTTAGGCAGCTTGGCACGCGCTGCGCGCGCATAATCGGCGACGTTAAGGAGCAGCTCGGGATCCACCAGTCTGATCTTAGTGAACAATTCTCATCCGCGCGAATGCCCATATATATTCTGGTTGCCAGTTACTTTTCAGGCTACCAAGGCATAGTCACTTGGATGGGCGAAGCTCCCGCGAGCCCCGTCCACAAGGCGGCGTCGCAGGAGCTTTGTCCGTCGCGTCTGCTAGCCTTCTCTATATGATAGTACGCTGGTGAGCAGGGGAGCGTGTTCAAGTATTTGTGCAAGACTGATGGACTTGGGAGTTTGGGATCGGTTGTATTCGAGAGCCCGAAGTGCCTGAGCTTTGGAAATCACTGCGCCGCGCAGGTTGCTCTCTCGTTTGAGCTGGTAAAAAAGAGCGAATTGTTCTTAGATCTACGTGAAACGTTTCGTATAGCGGGGCGCGGAAAATGCATCGACCAGGCTAAGCTCACTCAAACGCGATGCAGGTTGGCGCCCCCAAGCTGCCCGTTTTTTGGCTATTTCGAACGCGACAATGATGGCTAAATCAACTTCCCTCACTCTTCCGCGCGGCGTCGAGATCGTTGGCGAGATAACGTCTGCCTTCAAAGAGATTCTTACCACCGACGCGCTTGAGTTCGTCGCCAAGCTCGAGCGCAGATTCCGTGGCCGGCGCGAGGAATGTCTCCGGCGGCGCCAGGAGCAACAAATCTCACTGGACCGCGGTGCTCCGCTCGGGTTTTTGTCGGAGACGCGACATGTCCGTGAAGGTGACTGGAGCTGCGCACCGATCCCGCCGGATATCGCCGACCGGCGAGTAGAGATTACCGGACCGACGGATCGCAAGATGGTCATCAACGCGTTGAACTCTGGCGCAAAAGTTTTCATGGCGGACTTCGAAGACGCCAACTCACCTACATGGGCCAACATGGTCCAAGGGCAGATTAACCTCCGCGACGCCATCCGGCGTTCGATTCATTTTAACAGCCCTGAGGGCAAGGAATACAAGCTCAAGGAGCGTGTCGCCGTCATAATGCCGCGGCCGCGTGGGTGGCATCTGCTTGAGAAACACGTGCTTGTCGATGGTGCAGCGATTTCAGGTGGCTTGTTCGACTTCGGGTTATATTTCTTCCACAATGCCACAGAGTTAATCGCGCGCGGCAGCGGCCCATATTTCTACTTGCCGAAGATGGAAAGCCATCTCGAGGCGCGTATTTGGAATGATGCATTCAAGTTAGCGCAGGAAGAACTCGGCGTGGCGCACGGCACAATCCGCGCGACAGTGTTGATCGAGACGATTCCCGCAGCCTTTGAGATGGACGAGATTCTTTACGAGCTGCGCGACCATTCTTCCGGGCTGAACTGCGGTCGTTGGGATTACATCTTCTCGTGCATTAAAAAGTTCCGAAATAAACCGGATTTTTTGCTCGCCGACCGCGCTTATATCACGATGACGACACATTTTATGCACTCATATTCGCTGCTTTGCATCAAAACATGTCATCGTCGCAATACCTTTGCGATGGGTGGAATGGCCGCGCAGATCCCAGTAAAGAACGATCCTGAGGCCAACGAAGAAGCGTTCGCCAAAGTGCGCGCGGACAAGGAACGTGAGGCGACCGACGGTCACGACGGCACGTGGGTGGCTCATCCGGGAATGGTACAGCTTGCGCTCGATGTTTTTAACCGATTGATGCCGCGGCCCAACCAGATCGGGAAGAAGCGCGAGGATGTAAGGGTCACCGCCGAAGACTTACTCGCCTTCGGACCGAGCGATCCTATAACTGAGCAGGGTTTGCGTATTAATATCAGTGTGGGCGTGCAATATCTGGAGGCCTGGCTTCGTGGTAGTGGCGCAGTGCCAATTTTCAATCTGATGGAAGACGCGGCGACCGCCGAAATCTCTCGCGCGCAGGTGTGGCAATGGATTCGCCATGCGCGCGGCGTGCTCTCCGACGGAAGGAAGGTAACGAAAGAACTGTTTCGTAATCTCCTCGAAGAAGAGCTCGACAAGATTAAAGCAACGGCTGGCGCGGCGCGCTACGCGAATAGTAAATTCGAGGTTGCGCGGCGATTGTTCGACAGAATCACGACCGAGGAGGGGTTTGCCGACTTTCTCACCCTGCCTGGCTATGAACTACTGATTGAACAGGGAGGCTGAGAAAGAGCGGTGCGCAAAAAGAGTAAGGTCAAAACCACCGGCGACAAACGACGTGCCGTCGCGACATTCCGCGAGAGAGCCCTTAACGAGAACTGGGCCAACAGCCCACGCTGGAAAGGTATTACACGGTCGTATTCACAAGCTGATGTTCAGCGACTGCGAGGCAGTGTCACCATCCGAAGATTATGTTCCGGCTCTCGGCGCGCTGACCGGCAATCAAGCTATCCAGCAGGTAAAGGCGGGCTTAAAGGCAATCTATCTTAGCGGATGGCAAGTTGCTGCCGACGCTAATCTCGCCGGCCAGATGTATCCCGATCAGAGCCTGTATCCGGCGAACAGCGTACCTGCGGTCGTGAAAAGGATCAATCAGGCGTTACAGCGTGCAGATCAGATCCAGCACGCCGAAGGCAAGAATGATATCGACTGGTTTGTTCCAATCGTCGCGGATGCGGAGGCAGGATTCGGTGGTCCGCTGAACGTTTTCGAACTGACCAAGGCGATGATCGAAGCCGGCGCGTCGGGTGTTCATTTCGAGGACCAACTGGCCAGTGAAAAGAAATGCGGCCACATGGGGGGCAAGGTGCTCGTCCCGACGCGCTCTGCCATTTCCCACTTGGTAGCGGCGCGGCTTGCCGCCGATGTTTCAAATGTGCCGACGCTTATCGTAGCTCGAAGCGACGCAAACGCCGCCGCGCTCCTAACGAATGACGTCGACCAGCGCGATCACGAGTTTCTTACCGGTGAGCGCACAGCCGAAGGCTTTTACCGTGTGCGCGCCGGATTGGAACAGGCCATCGCGCGCTCTGTGAGCTACGCGCCCTACGCCGATATCATCTGGTGCGAAACCAGCGAGCCTAATCTGGCCGAAGCAAAGCGGTTCGCGGACGGCGTTAGGGAAAAATTTCCAGACAAGCTATTGGCCTACAATTGCTCACCCTCGTTCAACTGGAAAAAGAAACTCGACAGTACTAGCATCGGTAGCTTCCAGCGCGAACTCAGCGCGATGGGTTACAAGTTCCAGTTTGTTACTCTTGCCGGTTTCCACGCCCTTAACTACAGCATGTTTACTCTCGCGCGCGGTTACCAAGAGCGCGGGATGGCTGCCTATTCTGACTTCCAAGAGTTGGAGTTTGCTGCCGAGACAGACGGCTACACGGCCACAAAACACCAGCGCGAAGTCGGTACCGGTTATTTCGACGATGTCGCACGGGTCATCGCTGGCGGTGTAAGCTCGACAACCGCGTTGCACGGTTCAACGGAAGAAGAACAATTTGGTTGAGACGGAGGAGAAAGTCGCCTGTTAATGAGCAGTACCACCGCGCCGCTCGAATCCGCGGCGGTAACTGACAGCCGGCTGGCGGCATTGTGCGCGCAGAAAGCACAACAGGCGTTTGAGAAATTTCAGATCCGCTTTCACGCGATCACCCGGCGCGCACGCGAACGCTTCCTCGCCCGGGACTTGTCAGGGAGCTACTCCGATGCAAGCGAGCGTCTCCATCTTTACAGTAACGTTCTAAACGATCTGGTGCGCCAGATCGGCGATCTCATGGGCTTCCGCGTCTCCGACCGAACCGTATGGGCGGCGATCAAAGCCGTTTACTCCTCGCTCATCGCCCAATCCTCGGCCTGCGAAATTGCCGAAAGCTTTTTTAACTCTCTGACCCGCCGAATCTTTGCCACGGACGGGGTAGATCAGGCAATAGAGTTTGTAGATACTGACTTCGACGCTCCTCCCATTACGTCACCTGTCGAAGTCTGCCGAATTCATTCGGGTGCGAAACTGTCCGATCTGCTCTACAGCGCCCTGACTGCCCCTGAGGTCGGTGGTTTCCCGCAGGAATGCTGGGCTGATTTGCCCGGCGATACCGAACTCGCTGCCGAAAGGATCATGGCCGCATTTCCTCGGGGCATCTCACGGCGGAATAACTCGGCGACGGCAACAACTTTCAGTTTGGAAATGATTGCCGCCGTTTTTTATCGCGGTCGCGGCGCCTACTTCGTCGGCCGCGCCATTGTCGATGGTGCGACACTCCCCTTGGCGCTTTGTCTGCGGCACGAAAGCGCAGACGGTATCACACTTGATGCCGTGCTCCTTGGCGAAGCGGATCTCTCAATCCTATTTTCCTACACGCGCGCCTATTTCCGAGTTGAGGCAGTTTGTCCTTACGAACTTGTGCGCTATTTAAGGCAACTGATGCCGCGCAAACGGCTCGCCGATCTCTATAACGCGATTGGCTACAATCGACATGCTAAAACGGAGTTCTACCGCGACTTCGTCGCCCACCTGCGCGCGTCGCAGGATTGTTTCACCACGGCAGAAGGCGCCCGAGGAATGGTCATGCTAGTCTTTACCTTGCCGAGCTACGACGTTGTTTTCAAGCTGATCAAGGACCGCTTCGATTATCCCAAGGATAGCAGTCGGCCGGATGTGATGCGGCGCTACCGCCTTGTCTTCGAGCATGATCGAGCGGGCCGATTGGTCGAAGCGCATGAGTTCGAGCATCTGCGCATCGCGCGCAATCGTTTTGACTCTGCGCTGTTGGACGACTTGCGACGCAAAGCGGCCGGAACAATCCGAATAGAAGATAATGACGTAATCATTGCACATGTCTATGTCGAGCGCCGCATCCGCCCGCTCAATCTATTCTTTGCCGAAGCTGGTCCCGAAAAAGCGACGGCTGCAGCCTGCGACTACGGTCAGGCGATTAAAGACCTCGCATCCTCGAACATTTTTCCAGGTGATGTGTTGACGAAAAATTTCGGGGTGACCCGCCGGAGTCGCGTCGTCTTTTACGATTACGACGAACTCTGTTTCTTAACGGACTGCAATTTTCGCAACCTGCCCCAGGCCACCACGCATGAACAGGAAATGGCTGCCGAACCTTGGTTCTCTGTTCGTGAGAATGACATTTTTCCCGAAGAATTCCCTACCTTCCTCAGTATACCCGAGCCCGCCCGTCCGGCTTTCTTTGAGCAACACGGCGATCTGTTCCAACCGGAGTTTTGGCGCGGCGTGCAGCGAAAACTTTTAAGCGGCGAAATTCTGGAAGTATTTCCGTACGGTCCTGAACGCCGATTATATCGTCCCCGGGAAGAGACGTGCTGAAGCCGCAGAACAGGGCACACGAAGGTGGATCGTGCGCCCGTTACCGCAACCTGGTTTTATGTGCTTCGCAGCGGCTTGGCTAGGATTCGGTTTCGACCTTTTTCATCATGCGCTTTGCGGATTGGACCACTGACTTTGAATCACTTGATCGTCGGAATCGTCAATTGAATGAACGCACCAATTCTCAAAGTGCTGGGAATCAAATGCCCGGCAGACTCCGCTGCTTCGGCTTTGAGAAAGGAGCCGCTAGTTTGGCAGGGCATGCCGCCTACGACTTCAATCTGCCGTCCCGAGATCAAAGTCTTGCAGTCGAATTTTTATGCACCATAGCCGGGGATTTTTCGGAACGGTGCGCCAATATCATCCCATCGTTAGGCGGCCGCACCAACGCGGTCAAAGCTTGTTTTGCACTCGGCAGATGGTCAGGAACAATCTGCACAACTGTGCCGAGTGTTACCCGACTAAAAAGCGCGGCCACATCGTTGGACCTCATTCGGATGCAACCGTAGCTGGCTGGACGCCCGATCATTTTCTCTTGGGGCGTGCCGTGAATGTAAATGCATCGGCTGAAAGCATGCGCGTTGGCCATTTCCAGACCGCGCAACCAAATGATGCGGGTGACAATGGGATCACGCCCGGGCGCATTCGGCTGGAGAATTTCGCCGGTCCAGTGGCGATTGTGAAACACGGCTCCCGCGGGCGCATTGTCGCCAATTTTTTGCACGATTTGCAGAAACCCAAGTGGCGTTGTCATCCGTCCCCAATCATCGCCCAGACCGAATTTGGAAGTGGAAACGCGATAAGTGATTGGCTTCACGCCGCTCTGGACAAACGTTAGCTTTTGGTCGCGCACGCTGATGATGATTCGGCCGGCAGGCTCGGTCAAAAGTTCGGCACTGCGAGCCAGCGAAATACAAGCGAAGAGGGCAAGGGCCGCAACGCAGAAACGAAGCATACGCGATGATTTACTCT
>QHNB01000277.1 GCA_003217965.1 Verrucomicrobiota bacterium
GTTTCTTGTCGAGCGTGCAAATCACCTGGTTTGGATTCAAAATCTCATAGCCTTGCACGAGCTGAATGTCGCCGGCGGTAACCTCGCCTTCTTTGTTCACGCTGAGTGACAGCTTGCGCGGCTCATGGTCGGTGGCTTTGAATTTCACCCGCTTCAAATTCAGCACGATATCAGTAACGTCCTCGACCACGCCCGGCAGCGTGGCGAACTCATGCTGCGCGCCGGTGATTTTCACCGCCGTAATGGCTGCGCCTTCGAGTGATGAAAGCAAGACGCGCCGAAGCGAGTTACCAACAGTGTGACCGTAACCCGCTTCAAAAGGTTCCGCGACGAACTTCGCGTAAGTCTCCGTTGCCCCTTTCTCTTCCTTGGAGAGGGTCTTCGGCATTTCAAATCGACCGTAACGAACTGGCATATCTTAATTTTCGACTTTCGATTGCCGATTCACGATTGGAGGAGATGAAGAGCGCGGAGCCGCGCAATACATCCGACCCAATCGGAAATCGCAAATCTTAAATCGGCAATTCCTCCAAGCGCCGGGTTTCCCCTGGCGAGTCGATTTCGCGTCCAGCGACGGAAACCCAGGGACCAACGACGCAGCTGCTTATAAAACTCGCCGCGAAGCCCGTAATGAACACTCTCCCAACCGTTTTGCAAGGGCTAATCAGCGGACTTTTTGAAAGGACAAACCGCTGCCAACCGCCCACGCGATATCTATAAAGGAATGGTTTCGCTCACTCAGGCGGACGCTGATTCTACTGTTATCGCATCAGCGGCCCGGCCGGCCGCCCAAGGCGGCGATTTTGATCCGCTGATCGCCAGCGCAGGTAACCGGGCGTTCGTTTTGATTGGCGAAGCGTCCCATGGCACACACGAGTTTTATGCCACCCGGGCTGATCTCACCCGGCGATTGGTCGCGGAAAAAAATTTCCGTATCATCGCTCTCGAGGCGGATTGGCCAGACATGTTGCGGGTCCACCGCTATGTCACCGGCCGGTCTGAGGATAACGGAGCCGCCGAGGCGCTCGGCGATTTCCGCCGGTTTCCAGCCTGGATGTGGCGCAACACCGTCGTGGTTGAATTTGTGGAATGGCTACGCCGGTGGAATAGCCAACAGCCCGAGCGTGATCGGGCCGGTATTTTCGGAATGGATCTCTACAGCTTGCATAGCTCGATTGAAGCGGTCTTGCGTTACCTCGAAAAAGTTGATCCCGATGCGGCTAAGCGAGCACGTCATCGATATGCCTGCTTTGAGTTCTTCGGCCCCGATCCGCAGACCTACGGTTATGCGACCACAAGTGGACAGATCGAATCGTGCGAGGACGACGTGGTCGCTCAGCTAATCGAGCTTCGTCGCAAGTACGGCGAGCTAATGAGCGGCGATGGAAATGTCGCGGCGGATGAATTCTTTTATGCGGAACAAAATGCCCGCCTGGTGGCGAATGCCGAACGTTATTATCGCTCCATGTTCCGCGGACGTGACACTTCCTGGAACCTGCGAGACGAACACATGGGCCAGACTTTGCAGGCCCTGGTCAATCATTTCGACAGCGGCCGAAGTAAGGTGGTGGTGTGGGCGCACAACTCACATTTGGGCGACGCGCGAGCGACGGAAATGGGCGCGCGGGGTGAGTGGAATGTCGGCCAGCTCACCCGAGAGCGTTATGGCGACAATGTTTTTTCGATCGGATTCAGCACGAATTCAGGCACGGTTACCGCCGCTTCGGATTGGGGAGGGACAGCCGAACGCAAACGCGTCCGGCCGGCGTTGGCCGGGAGTTATGAGCGGCTTTTTCACGAGGCCGGCACAGGATGGTTTTGGATCGACCTGCGAGCGACAAATGACGCAGTCAAGCTGCTTCGCCAGCGCCGGTTAGAGCGTGCGATTGGAGTAATTTATCGGCCCGACGCGGAACGCTGGAGTCATTATTTTGAGGCATGTCTTCCGGACCAGTTCGACGCCATTATTCATCTCGACGAAACGCGTGCGCTCGAACCGCTCGAGCGCTCGAGTGAATGGGACCGCGGCGAACTACCCGAAACTTACCCGGAAGGACTCTGAAAATTCAGGGCAAGGCAGCGCGCTCCCCCGCGGGGGACGAGTCTAATCCCCTTTCGATTCTACGACTTCGTCCGGCAGCTCATTGATCGTGTCGCCGGTTCGCGGGAAATGTATTGCCAGCACTTTTCCCAGTTCATTGATCCCGTGAATGATTGCGCGGTTAAAATCTTCTTTCTTG
>QHNB01000278.1 GCA_003217965.1 Verrucomicrobiota bacterium
CTATTTTCCTTTTGTCATGTCGAGCGGCAGCCGAGACATGTCTGAATATTGTTGGTTGCCCGCGGCCAAAGATTCGCGCGATTAGCTCAGTGGTAGAGCGCTTGCTTCACACGCAAGAAGTCGCTGGTTCGATCCCAGCATCGCGCACCATTTTCAGAAAGCGGTCACCGCGGCGACAAGTCGCAGGTTCGAACCCTGCATCGCGCATTTTCTGCCGGTTCAGAGCTGTCCGCGACAGAGGCGGTCTCTGACAGGCTAGGCGTCTTATCTCCAACGTTTAACAAAAGCGGTTCAGCCTAGTCTCCGGAACCGGAAGCATATTTGCATAGGTGCAGATCCTTCGCCGTTATTCCGCGATCCGCACCCCGAAATTCTTGCGTCTTCCTTCGGTCTGCAATCCGCATTTTCACAGTCCGCGCTCCCTGCTTTAGCTTTCAGCTCGTACCAGGTAAGAACTAGGAACATGCCGCCGGGGAACTGAGCGGCGTCGTAGAGTTTTCCCAGCGTAGACACGATCCGCGTTGCCGCCGTCTTTTCTTTCCAATCACAAACCACTGATAACCGATAACGCTGTCTGATTTCAGCTGTGAGCGTTCAGTCTTTCTTTCGCCGACTCCTCACCAGGTGACCGACGAAACCGGTACGATCACCTCATTACTCATCGCGCTGCTTGTCGACATACTGTAAGCGGCCACTGCCACGTAGTACTGGCTAGTCTGAGACAAGGTCAGGGAGGTAGTCGTTACATTCTTGACGTCGCGCACATTCTGGTAATTGCGGCTGCCGGTGCCCCAGAAAATCTTGTATCCGATGACTCCAGCTGAGGGCGAAGCCACCCATGCGAACGAAACTGTCCGGGTAGGCACCGGTGTGGGTGTTGGGGTAGGGGTAATCGCTTGAAGAGCTTTGGCTGGAATTAAAAATGCGAGCGTGATCAAGAGATAGCGGTAGAGACGGAAGAACATGAGCACGGCGGTAGAAGGTGGATTGAATGGGGACGCCTAAACATTGGCCAAGCCGCCCATGCTAACGAGATCAGCGATTCCCACAACCACAATCTTTAACAATTTTCATATACTTTCTGCTTTTACAGGGCCGAAGATGCGCTATTTATGGTAATAGGATAATCCCCCTCATGAATGCACTAATTATGAATATTATAAGATTCCTCCCTGCACTCGCTCTTTCTCTCATCGCATCTCCTTGCACCCACGCGACGCTTGCTCCTCTTGCGCCGAATAACTTCGCCCCGGGCGCTACTTCACTGGATTTTTCTAGCACGGCGTCCGGCACAGAAGTTAATGGTCTATTCATAGGTAACGTACTCTTCCAGGTGACAGAGAACGGAGTGGCCACCAATGGGGTAGTCATCGTGGATGCCGGCCCCGGCACGACGAACAACATTGCGCCACCCAATCTGGTTTCGCTTTCGAATCCTAGTGGTCTCGCACTGGTTGTCTCGTTGCCGAATCCCATCACGCAATTCGGCTACGGATATGCCATTCTGGTAAGGAGTCCGGTTTCGGCGGCCACGACGATCCAGCTCTTCGCAGGATTAACGTCCGTCGGCAGCCTAGACTTCGCCGGAAGTCCTGATCCGACATTCGCCGGCGGCTTCGCCGGCCTCAGTAGCACCGAGCCGTTCGATCGTGCCGTGCTGACATTTTCTACCTTGGGCGAGGCATTCGCGGTCGATAATGTGACGTTTGCAACCGCCGTTCCAGAGCAGGAACAGACACTAATTCTTTTAGCGATCGGCGTTTTCGGCCTGGTTTCTTTTTATTTCCGCCGCAGCCTCCTGTTCTAGATGCTTTCTGACTGCTGACCCTTCTCCCGGATTCCGCAAATCGCGGTGATTGTCTAATGCAGGAGCAAATATGCGCACGACCGACATCCGCTGATAAAGTTGTGGCGAGATCGAACTAGCGAGGGCTAAGTATGTAAAATGTTGCTATTTCGATTTGGACAACCAGTGACCCGTCACCGATGCGGTCACTTTTCAATGCCCGCGAATCGCCATATCGCCATTTTCAAGCTACGAGGTAAATTCGGCCACGCCTTGATCAACTGCGCCCGTTGTTGATCTTCAATGTCAGACGTTTATCAGTCTATTTGTGCGGCAGCCGATGTAAGTTGCTGATGCTTTGGTTGATTGTCACAGGTTCGAACCCTGCATCGCGTACCATGGTAATCTGGTTTAGACGGGCCCTTACTGGACGTTGAAAACGTCGACCCGTGCTATACCGGTCGTACCATTAGCCCCGCTCACGATCGCGGTGTAAGCCCCGGCCGGTAATGTAGCCAGGATGGCCGATTCCCGATCGTCGGTCGGCGCCAGGCCAGTCGCCTCAATTGCCGCTTGTTGGGTGTCTTTCCACAATCCATTGCCACCGACAATAAACCCGCCGATCAGGACTGCGTCTCCCGTGCCAACAAAACCGCGCGTGCTGATGTTGAGAAGCTGGTGAAGCGTCGGTTCGAAGGCCAAACCAGACGGCGATCCCGTCGTAGTAAAAGTGCTCTTAGCCCCCGCGGGTGTGAACTTAAAGATTGTGTTGCTGTTGGTGTCCGATTCGAACAAGTTGCCGGAGCTGTCGAAAGCCAGCCCCGTGGGACCGTTTAAGGCGGAGGCGAAGGTAGTCATCGTTCCGGCGGGCGTAAACTTGAAGATTGTTCCGCCAACGTTCTCCGCCACGAACAGATTGCCAGCGCTGTCGAAAGCCAGGCCGACGGGGTCGTTTAGCCCGGAGGTGAACGTGGTCTTAGTGCCATCCGGGGCAAACTTGAAAATGGCGTTGGCGACTTGGTCGCCCACAAACAGATTGCCGCCAGAATCAAAGGCCAGCGAGACCGGGCTGCCTATCCCAGATACAAAAGTGCTTTTCACGCCATCGGGCGTGAACTTAAAGATTGAGCCGCTCCCCTCGTCGACGGCATAGAGATTGCCCGAAGTGTCGAAAGCGAGCGCGAAAAGCACTCCCAGCCCAGAGGCAAAGGTGCTCTTGGTGCCATTTGGTGTGAATTTAAAGATCGTGCCGGTAGACTGCTCCGCCACGAAAAGATTACCTGAACCGTCAAAGGCTAGTGCAAACGGACCGTTTAATCCGTTAGCAAAGAGAGTGCCGAGGGAAGAATTTATTCTCGTAACGGTACCTTGAGTCCTGTTCGCCACGTAGAGATCGCCGGGCGCAGCCGAGACCTGGAGGGTAAGCACCGGCATAATAAGGCCGGCGACGGTGACAACTAGCCGACGCAGAATTATTTTTTTCATGAGGTAGTTTGGAGGGTTGTTCGGATTTCTTCCCAAGCTTGTAGGAAATCTGTCGTGCGCTGGTCAAGAATCCTTGCCTAAGCGATAGCGACCGGACGCGCTAACGACTCAGCAGAAAGATGAATTCAAAAACGAAACTAGAGCAAAATTGCCTGCCTCCAAGATCACCGATTCCGCGTTTCATTAGATCCAGATCGCGGTCCAGCCAATCGCTCTATTTTGGAATCCAAAAGTCCGGCAAATGCATCATATGAAGCGTGATACGAACGCCTTTCTTATCGCCCGTTTGGGGGAGCTGAGCCAAACGGTCGCGGGAATTTTGTCCTTCTAGGACAACAAGCCGTTGCGTCCAGCTATATTTCGGGACTGTTATCGGCACTCTGATTTATGATTTTGGCAGCGCGACCGGGAAAACATTTTTCGGATCTCTTTCGAACTCTCGCTTTGGGACTAATCCTGACAGTTGCGATTGCCATTTTTTACTCACGCGTCCGTCACGCCGGTTATATCTGGGACGATGAGCAGCATCTGACGCAAAATCCGGTGATTGTCGGGCCGCTCGGCTTCGCCAAAATCTGGACGAGCGCGCGCGCCGTCTATTACCCGCTGGTTCTGACAACGTTTTGGACGCTGCACAAATTCGTCGGTCTGAATCCGCTTCCTTATCATGCGCTGAATGTCGCCTGGCACGCGTTGTCGGCACTGCTCTTCTGGCGTGTCCTCGCCCAACTGCGCATCCGCGCTGCATGGTTGGGCGCGGCCATCTGGGCGCTCCATCCAGTAGTGGTACAATCGGTCGCCTGGATCACGGAGATGAAGAACACACAGTCAGCGGTGTTCTACTTGCTCGCCATTTCGCTCTTTCTGCAATCGCGCGATGTGAAGTACCATCGCGTTTTGTACTTGCTTTCGTTGGTGAGTTTCGTCGCCGCCATCACGAGCAAACCATCGACAGTGATCTTACCGGCGGTCCTCGCGCTTTGTCTGTGGTGGCGTGAAGGCAGCTTTCGATGGCGTGATCTGCGCCAACTCATCCCTTTTCTGCTCATTTCACTGATCGCCAGCGCTTGGACAATTTGGGAACAAAAGTTCCATGCCGGCGCGACTGGCCCCGAGTGGGCGCAAACGGCGCTGCAACGAATTCTCATCTCAGCAGATGCCATCTGGTTTTATTTGCTGAAACTGATTTGGCCGTACCCTCTCATCTTCATTTATCCGCGGTGGAATGTCGATCCAGCGCAGCCGCTGGCTTATGTCCCGCTCGTCGTCTTGGTGATTGTTGCCATTTTCCTTTTCGTAGTACGAAACGGTTTGCTGCGTCCGGTATTCTTTGCCTTCGCCTATTTCGTCA
>QHNB01000085.1 GCA_003217965.1 Verrucomicrobiota bacterium
TGGTAAGCGACGATCTCTGCTTTTGGCAGAAGAACTGCTGTGAATTGCCGGTGTCTCATCCTGCTGATAGGGCGTCGCTTGCAGGCAGGGCGGAGAGACGCTCCGCCTTCTTGAGATCTTTGTCGTGGCTGCTGGGCCCGCAGCATTTTCATTACAAACTTTTGGCCGGTACCGGCGCCGCCGTCATCGTTATTGTCTTCCTGGCTGGGACTTTCTTGTTCATCACGCTGCGGAATTACCATCAAGACGCAATCCGTGCGCACACCGTCCAGGTGAAACGTTTGAGCAGTGTCATTGAAAACGATATTGCAGCGCTGGAAAGTTATCACCGCGGATATTTGCTGAGCGCCGATGAGCAATACGGCGACCTCTTTGAGTCTCGAAAGCGAGCGATGCAGCAACGGATGCGCGAACTCGCGGAGCTAGTTCGTGAGAGTCCCACCCAACGCGAGCGTGTGACGGAAGCACACGACCTTGCCCAACATTGGGTCGAGCAGATCGCGCAGCCGGCCTTTAGCAAACGGAGCGCTTCCAGCCCCGGTCTGACCACCGCTGCACTCGGTAGCTCGATGCTGGATCAACCGCGCGAGGTCCTCCAATCGCTCCAGGATGAAGAGCAGATCATCCTCAACCACAAAATGGAGAATCAGGAGTGGGCGGCACAATCGGGACAAATCCTCGATTTCTTGCCCAAGCTGGAACGCGCCGTGATCGAGATGAACAAAGAAAAGCGAGGATACCTGCTCACTGGCGACAACGGATTTATCGAAGCCTATCGACGATCTTTGGGTGATTTCTACATCTACCACGGCTACCTCGCGATTTTGGTGGCGAATTCACCGACTCAGGCCCAACTCCTGAGCGAGGCGCGCGCGGATGTCGAACGCTGGATTAATTCCTTCGCCATCCCCGAAATTGACGCGAAACACAGCGGCCGCGACTTGAACAGTGCGGCGTCGAACGCCAAGAGCGATGAATTAATCCGGGCAGTCCAGCAAACAATCGCTGGCATTGAGACGAATGAATTCTCCGTTTACCAAGGGCGTTCCAACGCCGCTGCGCTCCAGCAAGTCTGGAGAACGATCGCCCTTTCTGCTCTGGCAGCGCTTGCGGTCGCTCTTCTGATTTCCTCGAGCAGCTATAGTTTTGTGCTGGTGCGGCGCCAGTTGTCAAAATTGAGTGACGCCGAAATGCGCATTCGCACCATTATCGAAGGCATCCTCGACGGTATGATCACGGTGGACACGTCAGGCACGATTCGCTCAATGAATCAGGCCGCCGAAAAAATGTTTAGATGCGTCAAGGACGAGATGGTCGGTCATAACTTCACCAAGTTGGTTCCAAAAACGTACTCGACCGATCTTGATTCTAAACCAACCCCGACAGCGTGGAATGATTTTGCCAAGCGCACAGGCACGACGGCGCTTGCCGTTGGACAGACGCGGAGAAACACCATGTTTCCGATTGAAATTTCGCTGAGTGAGATGGTCGTTGACGGAAAAACGCTTTATGTCGCGATGATTCGCGATGTGACGGAGCGCAAACGTTTCGAGCAGGAGCTTGCGGCAGAAAAAGAAAACCTCGCCGTAACTCTTCGATCAATTGGCGACGGTGTCATCACGACCGACGTGCAGGGGAAAATTATCATGATTAATAATGCCGCCGAAACCTTAACCGGCTGGAGTTCCGCGGAAGCGGTCGGGCAACCATTGAAAACGGTTTTCAATATTTCGCTCGATCTCGCCGCCCAGGCGCGGGCGCAACGCGATGGTTATCACAGCGAAGCGCACTCGATTCTACTAAGTCTGCCGGACAGCGCGACGCTGATTGCGCGGGATGGCTCAGAGCGGCTGATCGAACAGGTCGCCTCTCCTATTCGTGACAATAAAAACGAAGTTGCGGGTGTGGTGCTCGTCTTTCGCGATATCACCGAGCGACAACGAAGCGAGGGTGAACGCCGTAAGGCGGAGGCGCTGGAACAACTCGGACTGCTTGCCGGAGGGATCGCTCATGATTTCAATAATCTACTCACTGCGATTATCGGGAACATTTCGCTCGCCTCACTGCTCCTGCCGCCGAACAACGAAATGACTGGCCGCTTAAACGACGCGAAAAACGCTTCACTCCGGGCGCGCGATCTCGCCCAGCAGTTGCTCACCTTTGCTCGCGGCGGCGCGCCCATCAAAAAGATGGCGTCGATTGGGCGACTCATTCAGGACACAGTGAGTTTCTCACTACGCGGCTCGCACAGCCGGAGTGAATTTAGCCTCGGGGCCGACCTATGGCAGGCAGAAATTGACGCTGGTCAAATCAGTCAGGTCATTGCCAACCTTGCCGTTAATGCCGACCAAGCGATGCCAAACGGAGGAACGTTGCACGTCAGTTGCGAAAACTACCGGCACTCCAATACCAACGGCTCGTCGAGCGTTATCGACTTGCCGCCTGGCAATTACGTTCGAGTGAGCATCACGGACGAAGGAGTCGGCATTCCAGAACGATACCTTAAACGAATTTTCGATCCCTATTTTACAACCAAGCCGAAAGGCAACGGCCTTGGGCTAGCCAGCACTTATTCAATCATCAAGAATCATCAAGGTCTCATCACGGTGGAATCCGAAATCAATGTCGGATCAACCTTCACGATTTACTTGCCGGCGGCTGCTCGCACGAGCGCGGCGGAAGAGAAGCAACGATCAACTACAGGCCCGATTACGGGGCATGGGCGCGTCCTTGTTGTGGACGATGAAGAAGCGATTCGGGATTTGGTAGAATTTACCCTTAGCCATCTCGGATATTCAGTTTCGACGGCTGGGACGGCGCTGGCTGGAGTAGAGTTATATCGGCAAAAGCTCGAAATCGGCGAACGTTTTGACCTGGTGATCCTGGATTTGACCCTTCCCGGCGGAATGGGCGGTAAAGAAGCTTTGAAGCATTTGATCGAAATCGATCCGGACGTGAATGCGATCGTTTCGAGCGGTTATGCCACCGATGCCACGATGAGCCGTTATCAGGACTTTGGTTTTCGCGGTGTGATCGCAAAACCTTACGAAGCAAGCGAGCTGGGCCGAATCGTTCACGACGCGATCGAAGCAAGCCGCGAGAAAACCGCATCGGGCCAACGGCTGTGCACGGCCAGTTAGTGCTTCATCGGCGGCTCCGCTCTCAACCGGGGAAGAAGTTGCTCCAGAATGGTCGCAACGGATTCGGTAACACTTTGCCGGTCAGTATGCACTACGATTTCGGGATCGGCCGGCGCTTCGTAAGGAGCATCGATCCCGGTAAACTCACGGATCTCCCCTGCCCTCGCCTTCTTGTACAGATTTTTGGGGTCGCGTTCCTCGCAAACGTGCAGCGGAGCATCCACGAAAACCTCGATAAACTCGGCGTTACCTTCGAGAGCAATCGCGCGCGCGCGCTGACGATCCAAACGGTAAGGTGAAATGAATGCCGTGATGACGACATTTCCTGCGTCCGCCATTAATTTCGCTACCTCGCTGACTCGGCGAATATTTTCGACACGGTCCTGAGGGGCGAACCCAAGGTTGGAATTGAGACCGTGGCGAATGTTGTCGCCATCGAGAACGTACGGGTGCATTGCCCGCTGAAACAGTTCCCGTTCGAGCGCCTGCGCGATCGTCGATTTTCCGGCACCTGAAAGTCCAGTCAGCCAAACTACTGCCCCGCGATGTCCATGCTGGGCCGCGCGGGCGCGGGCGGTGATTTTCCCTTCACTCCAGAAAATGTTCTTACTCTTAACGGTCGCGCGATCGGTATAGACACCGCCGTGGACGATGCCGCCGGCTACGATCGTTCCATTATCAACGAGGACGAAGCGACCAAGATTTGGGACGCGATCATGATTGTCCAGCACTACGGGCGCCCGCGTGTAAATGACGACGCGACCGACTTCATTTCGTGTGAGTTGTTGAGCGTTGCTGCTCGTGCGCTCAAGGGAGGCGGAATCTATGACTTGCTCGATCGATGCGATCTGGCACTTCATTTCCTGAGTTGCCAGTCGCGCGCTGTAAAGGTGCGTCAGTTGGGCGGGTTGACGCGCGATCCAGAAAAGGTCGGCGTGAAAGCGATTGGTCTCGATCGGGGCATCCTTTTGATGCGAACCCACGTAACCACGCTCGACGAAAATCTGTTCGCGTAAGGTAATTCCGATGGAATCGCCGGCGATGGCCAGGCTGTTATCATTTGCCTTCCAGCGTTCAATTGAATTGACGACTGAAGTTTTGTTTGCCGGCGAGAAGACAAGTTCATCACCGGGTTTTAACGTTCCCGTTTCGACGCGGCCAGCGATGATGCGGCGTTCATCGAACTTATAGATGTCCTGTACGCAAAACCGCAGCGGCAGCTGGGTTGGGGGCGCGAGTGGTATCAATTGATCGAAGGCCTGGAGGACAGTTCCTCCCTTATGCCAGGCCATCTTCTCACTGCGATTGACAATATTTTCTCCCAATCGCGCTGATACCGGAATGAATAAGCGTGGCTCGAGCCCGAGCATTCCGAGAAATTTGCGATATTCTCTCTCAATCTCTCGGAAACGGGCTTCGGAAAAATCCACCAGATCCATTTTGTTCACGACAACGCAGAACTGCTGAATCCCGAACAAGCTCAGCAAATACGCATGTCGCCTGCTTTGTTCGAGGACACCCTCATTAGCCGCAATCACGAGCACGGCCGAATCGGCACTGGCTGCACCCGTGATCATATTTTTCAAAAACTCCTTATGACCCGGAGCGTCGATAATCACGTACTCTCGCCCCGGGGTTCGGAACGGAATCTGAGTCGTGTCGATGGTGATGTTTTGCTTCTGCTCCTCAAGTAAGGCGTCGAGCAGAAAGGCCCATTCGAATTCCATTCCTTCGGCCGCGCAGGCGCGCTCCACCTGGTCGAGTTTTCCTTCCGGCAGGGAATTAGTATCGCGCAGAATGCGGCCGATCAGGGTCGATTTTCCATGATCAACATGACCAACGAAGACGATCTTCAAATGCGGATTGCGGACTGCGGATTTCGGATCGGCCATCGCTTTGTCGCTTATCCCTTATTCCGGCGGGCCGTCTTGATAGATGAGGCAATAATTGCCAGCAGTTCTTCGGCCTCGCTACGAAGTTCTCGCGTTTGGTGTTCCCTGATCAGTTTCGGCTCGATCAGCATGTCCATCCAGTACATCGTTTCGTCGCACTCCTCTTCGAAAATTCCCAATTTTGCGATGAAATCAGCTCGCGAACGAGCGCAGGTCGCTGCCCAATAGTTGGCGCCAACTGATGTTCCGCATCGCAATAACTGTCTGCCTAAGACGTCCGCCGATCTGACTTTTGGTAGCGATTCAACCAAGCGGACGATCCGCAACCCAAATTCGAATGTCCGCTCTTGCAGCTCCGAGTTCCGTGCTCCGAGTTCGGCGTTCATAAAAATCCTTTGGCCCGGAGTTTTTGCATCGCATTCCGCTCATGATGGTCTTGGTCGCGACCGGCCCGCTCGCTCGTCCGCGTTATTTCCAATTCCGCAATGATGTCGTCAATAGTGGCGGCATTGCTTAGGACCGGCTTTGTGATCGGACTGCATCCAAGCGAGCGATATCGCTTTCCCTTACGAGCGAAATACATTTTTGGAATCGGGATGTTTTCGCGTTGGATATAGCGCCAGATGTCAACCTCGGTCCAATCGAGTAAAGGTTGCACGCGGACGTGTTCACCTTCTGCAGATGTCGTTGCAAATTGTCCCCAAAATTCTGGTGGCTGATCTTTGTAATCCCATTCGAATTGGGCGTTACGCGGTGAAAAGTAGCGCTCCTTGGCGCGTGTCGGATCTTCATCGCGTCGGATTCCTGTGATGAGCGCATCCCATTTGTATTCCGCTAGCACCTGCTGCAATGCGACCGTCTTCAGCTCGTGGGTGACGGTAACAGGATCGTGCGTTTCGTAGCCGATGCCCCGGGCGCGCGCGTCCTCGTTCACCTTTACGATCAGGTTTAATTTGTAATGCGCGGTCGCCCATTCCCGAAATTCAAGCATCTCCGGGAACTCGTAAGTGGTATCGATGTGCAAAACCGGAAATGGCACCCTTCCGAAAAATGCTTTCGATGCGAGCCAAATGAGGACATTCGAGTCTTTGCCCATCGACCATGGCATGGCGATATTTTTGAACGCGTGATACGCCTCGCGAAAAATAAAGATGCTGTGATTCTCGAGATGGTCGAGATGGCTGCGTGAAATATCAGTCATTGCGAGGGCGATTCACTGAATCGCGGTTAAGAGTGAACTGTGAATGCGCTGAGAGATGGGGTCAATTGCCCATCCTCTCTCACTGGAATGGGGTTGCGCCATTCTACCCTGACCCTAGTGTTCCATTATGCCCAAACCGGTTCCCGCCGCTTACGATTCGAAGATCGAAGGTAATATTATTTTCACCCGTCTCGAAGCCGCCATGAACTGGATGCGGAAGAATTCGTTGTGGCCGATGCCAATGGGCCTGGCTTGTTGCGCCATTGAACTGATGGCTGCGGCGGCAGCCCGATTCGATATTGCGCGTTTTGGTTCGGAAGTGATGCGATTTTCGCCACGTCAATGCGACGTGATGATTGTGGCCGGCACCGTCACTTACAAAATGGCGCTAGCCGTGAAAAGGATTTGGGAACAGATGCCGGAGCCGAAGTGGTGTATTGCGATGGGGGCCTGCGCTTCAAGCGGCGGGATGTATCGCAGCTATGCCGTGCTCCAAGGCATCGATCAGTTGATCCCGGTAGACGTTTACATCTCCGGTTGTCCTCCCCGTCCGGAAGCATTGCTCGAAGGTTTAATGCGTTTACAGAGAAAAATCGAAGGCGAGCATTCTCTTGTCGCGCAAAAACCTGCTTTGAAGAAAGAGCTTGATGAAGTTCTCGGATGACCAGCGCCGAACTGATCAATTCACTCGTTCGTTTATTTCGCGGAAAAATCCTTAGTCGCGTTGAATTCCGCGGCGAAACAACATTTATTCTTGCTCCGGAAAACCTGCGAGAAATTGCGCAATTTTGCCGCGATGAGTTGTCATTCGATTACCTACTCGACATTTCCAGTGTCGATAATTTCGGCTATGAGCCGCGTTTCGAAGTAGTTTACGAGCTTTACTCACTGAAGCTCGGCGTGCACTTGCGATTAAAAATCGCAGTCAGCGAAGAAGTATGTGCAGTAGACACGGTGTCCGATATCTGGCCGACAGCCAACTGGCACGAGCGTGAAATTTACGACATGATGGGAATTAAATTTACGAATCATCCCGATCTCCGCCGCATTCTAATGTGGGATGGTTATCCCTTCTTCCCCTTGCGCAAAGATTTTCCGCTCGAAGGTAAACCGAGCGAAATGCCTGACGTTGCATTTTCCCAGGCGGCCCCGATGGAGGGTGGACCGTTTGTAACGGTGCCCTCAACGGCAACGACAAAAGATCGCGAGCCACGGGCGCGTCCTCCCGATTTGAACGAATAGGCCGAGCGAACTGATGGCCCAACGAGGGCGCCCTATGCGGCTGAGACCGGCGGCGCAGTCGCAGGCCTTCGGGTCGTCGCCATTACGTCCGGCCGAACTTGGTCACCCCGTGGTACACTCGGCTTCGATTCCTGCTTTGGATAGGCGATGCGGCTGTGCAGCATTGTCATCAAGGTAAATCGAAACCGGTCCGCGATGATACGAATGTCGCTTAGCGTCAGATCGCATTCATCCAGTTGATGATCGGCGATGCGTTGATCGATGATATCGTTGACCAATTGCTCGATTTTTGCCGGCGTTGGTTTTTCCAAACTGCGCGACGCGCTCTCGACCGCGTCGGCCACGCTGACGATCGCGCTTTCTTTCGTCTGCGGTTTCGGCCCGCTGTAACGAAAACTCTCCTCGCGCACCTCCGGAATATCATGCTCGCGCAGGTTCATGATTTTGCCCCCAGCACGTGCGTCCTCATGTTGTTGGAGCGCACGTTTATAGAAATAGTAAACCAGAGAAGTCCCGTGGTGCTCCTGGATAATGTCGATGATCCGTTGATTTAATTTGTATTTGAGCGCCAGATCCACGCCTTCTTTCACATGCGCGATGATGATCAGGGCGCTCATCGTCGGCGCCAGATCTTCGTGCGGGTTGCGCTCGAAGTTCATGTTTTCGGTGAAATATTCCGGCTTCACCAATTTGCCGACATCGTGAAAGTAGGCACAAACACGGCAAAGAGTGGCGTTAGCTCCGATCGCTTCGGCGGCGACCTCTGCCAGATTGGCCACGACCAAGCTGTGATGATAGGTACCGGGGGCTTCGATCGTCATGCGGCGCAGCAAGGGATGGTTCAAGTCGGAAGCCTCCAGCCAGGAGATATCGGTCGTGATTTGGAAGGCGTGCTCGAACATCGGCAGGATGCCGCCAACAATGGTGGCGGTCACGATCCCATTGCCGATGGCGAGAGCACTTTGCAATCCGATCATCGGCCAATCGTTCGCGCTCGGGAACAATAGATTAATTGGGCCGATGTATCCGAAGGTGAGCGACAAGATCCAAATGGCGATTCCGACGCCAAGCCCGGCTCGAACCAATTTGCTTCGTCGTCGGACCTGGAGCGTCAGGTAAACGGCAGTGAAGCCGCTCATCATTCCGGTAACGAGAAGCGGGGCGTCGATTCGGCCAAAAAGCACGCTACTCCAAAGACTGACAAAAACCGCAGCATAGAGGCCATGGTTGCGCCCGAGTAAGACGCTGAGCACGAGAGGCGAAAGGGCGTAAGGCGCAATCAACTCCGCCATTTCCGGTTTGAGGCCAAGGACGCCGTTATTGCAGAGGGCGTAGATTGCTTTCGTCAACGCCAGCTGCAGGAGCATGATGCCAAAGACAAGAAGGATGCGTGAACCTTGTGAAAATGTCCGCGGCTGATTGATCCACAGCATCATCAGAGCGATGAGAAAGAACAGCAGCGCGATGACGAAGTTTTTTGTCGGCTCGGCTTGATGGCCGCTAAAGATGAGGAGGCCGAGTCCAAGGACAAAGCCGGCAAACAAGACCAGCTTCATCGTGATGGAATATTCAATAGCGCGCGAGAACGCGGCACGCGTCCGGCGTCGGCGCGTTTTTCCGGAAGCGAGGCCGCGTCGAACCAATTCGCTACGTTTTAGAAAATCGAACATCATTTTCGCCCGGAGGGCGTCCGATGCTGCTGGTAGG
>QHNB01000303.1 GCA_003217965.1 Verrucomicrobiota bacterium
GCTCATACCTGCCGGAGGAGATCGAACACGATGACGAACGGTATGAAATGGTCCGGCGCCTACTCAGTCGGACTTGCGAAGAAGAACTTCCGTTGGCCGACAAAATGGCAGCAACCTTCGCCCGCGAAACCGGGTTGCCGCCCTACGAGTATACCACCGACACCGTCGCTAAGATTGGCAGCAGCGGGTACGTTTACGCACGGAATCTCCTCGCTACCCGGGTGTTTCGCTGCCCAGTTGTTTACTTCGAGCCGTACGTCATGAACAGCAACGAAGCGTTCGCGCGAATTCAGGCTGGCGACTACGAGGGAACGCGCGAAATCAACGGCGTAGAACGTCCCAGTATTTTTCGCGAATACGCCGGCGCCGTCGCTGCTGGGCTGGCCGAGTATTGTCGCGATATTCGAACGGAGGGACACGATCCGTCGCGTCCATGATTGCCTGTAGCGGCGGTCTGTGACCGCCGGTCTTCGAAAATTCAGCGTCCAAAGAACTACAACTGCGCAATCGCCTCTTGAAGATCTTCCATGGTTACTTCGCGCGAAACGTGCGCCCGCCCCAATCTTGGCGTGACAACGAAGCGGATTTCTCCTCTTTCGAACTTCTTATCACTCCGGATCGTCTCAAGAATCCGATGCCGTGGGGTTTCGCGTCGCAACTGCGTCGGCAAGTCGAACTTTTGCAGCAGTTCAACAACTTGATTTCGTTCCGCCGCGGAAAGCCCAACGCGTTTCATTGAGATGTGACAGGCCGCCACCATTCCCAAGCTCACGCAGTCACCATGCGGCATCTCGAAATCAGCGGCCCGTTCGATCGCATGTCCGATAGTGTGTCCGAAGTTCAGCACAGCACGTTCCCCGGAAACTTCGCGATCATCCGTGGAAACAATTTGCGCTTTGATGGCGATGTTTCGGCAAATCAGTTTCGCGCGATCCGTCGCTTTCCCATTGCGTAAATCGCGCAGCATTTCCGCGTCCCGAATGATTCCGTGTTTGATGATCTCGGCGTAGCCTTGACGCAACTCCTGCGGCGGTAGGAAATCAAGCGCATCGATGTCCGCGATCACGAGTGAGGGATGATGAAATGCGCCAATCAAATTCTTGCCGGACTTGACGTTCACGCCGGTTTTGCCGCCGACCGCGCTGTCGACCATTGCCAGCAACGTCGTCGGAATTTGAATGTGCGGAATGCCGCGATGGAAAATGGAAGCAACAAATCCCGAAACGTCGCCGACGACTCCGCCCCCGAGGCCGAGAATAAACGACCTCCGATCGAGGCCGGCCGCGATCATTTTGTCGCAAATCCCTTCGACTTCTCTCAGTGACTTCGAATTTTCTCCCGGTGAAATCACGATCGTCACCGGCTGAAAGCCTTGTTCGACCAGATTATTCCGAACAAGCGCCTCGAAAAGCTGTGCCGAGTTTTCGTCAGCAATGATTGCACAGTGGGAGCTAGCGACGCGCTCGCGAATTAGTTCGCCCGTTTTTGCCATTAACCCGGCCCCGACCAAAGCCTGATATCGAAAGCCCTTGCCCGAAATATCGATTTTCTTCGACTTCACTTGACAGTTCTTTGTGCGATTTTGTCTAAATTCATCATGGCTGACCCAATCGATCCGAGTACGCCGCCTCCTTCGACCGAGCCTCCGCCCACTAATCCAAGCGGACCCTCATCGACGGGATTGCCCTCGAATGTCGCTGCCGCCCTTGCCTGTTTTCCGTTGATCGGCGGCCTCATCTTTTGGTTCGTGGAAAAACGCGATTCGTTTGTCCGCTTTTACGCGATGCAGTCCATCATCTTTGGCGCAGCCTGGCTTTTGTTTAACATCGCCTCAGGCATATTGCACGCCATCCTCTGGTCGATTCCGGGAGTTGGCGGATTTTTCGGTTCCCTTTGGATGTTCGTCGCCGCGCTTATTCACCTTGGCCTGTTTATCATCATGGTAATCGCAATGATCAAAGCCTTTTCCGGAGCGCGTTGGGACATCCCGTACGTCGGGCCGATCGCGCGTCGCCAAGTCGGAGAGCTTTGATTCGCGGGTAAAGCCGATCAAGCGCGCGGTTCGGTGAACCGCCCCTAGCACGCTTCATCCTGTCATCTCTAGGGCAG
>QHNB01000304.1 GCA_003217965.1 Verrucomicrobiota bacterium
ATAAGCACGGATGCGCGATTGAGATGAGGGCCGAGAAACTTTTTGGGTAGGCTCGGCGTGTCAGAATTGCCAGGCGCTAGCTTAATCATTGTTAGAATGGCAATAAGCCCGTGTTTTTACGTAATGAACGCCAATAGCGGTCCGCGAAGCTTTTTCCACACGAGGGGACGCGAGGAGCGCGTCTCTCGGTTTGGGATCTGGCGACGTCCCCCAAAAGTGTGCTGTGCGGAACAGCGTGAAAAGCCGCAATGCTCCCTTGACGGTGTTGCAGCGCGGGCTAGCCTCGCCCCAATTCCTATGAAACTGCGCGTCGCCGTCATTTTGTCGCTTTGTTTGACCAGCTTGTTGGTAGCGCCCAGCCTGCGAGCTCAGGAGGGCAGCATCAAAGACTCGATGTCGCCTGAGGAATTTCATCGGGCTGGACTGGACAAGCTTTCGGATGAGGAATTGAAGAACTTGGATCGATGGCTCCAGGGAGATCGCGAAAAGACGGCGAAGAAAGCCGCCGCGACAACAGCAAAATCTAAGATGGACGTTATCGTGAGCCGCGTGAATGGCTCCTTTGGTGGACTCGGGGGCCGCACTGTGATCCAGCTGGAAGATGGTACGGCTTGGAAGCAAGCAAACGCGGATGATCGCTTTCACGGAACGTCCGTTGATCATCCTGGCGCGGCCGTGATTCACGGAATCTTCGGATATAAGATGCGGATCGAAGGTGTGCCAGAATTCTACGTCGATCCGGTCCGGAAATAGCCGAGATTAGCTGAGTGCTGCGGCCGGAGCCAGGCGCGCCAGACCGAAGGCTTGGTGGGTCAGACGCGCGGCGGTAGCAGCGTCTTTTTCGTCTACGACGACCGCGATTTTGATCTCGGAGGTGGAGATCAGTTGGATATTGATGCCGCCATGGCCGAGGCATTCAAAAAGCTTGGCCGCGACTCCTGAATGTGAGCGCATTCCGATGCCCACGACGCTGAGCTTGGCAACTCCGTCGTGCCCGGTGAGTTCGACCGCACCGATTTTCTTTGCGATCGGCTTAAGCAGCTGACGAGCTTGCTCCAGATCATTTTCGTGCACAGTGAACGAGAGGTCAGTTGTGTTCCCGGTCGAAACGTTTTGCACGATCATATCGACAATTATGTTCGCCGACGCGATCGCGCTAAAGATGTGGCCGGCGACGCCCGCCTGATCGGGTAGGCCACGAATGGTGATCTTCGCCTGTTTGCGATCGATGCTTACCCCGCGCACGACGACATCTTCCATGTTGCGCGTTTCCTCTTTCGCCAAGGTGCCCGCTAGACCGGTGAAGCTGGAGCGGACTTCGAAGGGAACAGCGAATTTTTTTGCAAATTCCACCGCCCGTGACTGCATGACTTTCGAGCCGGCACCGGCCATTTCCAGCAGTTCGTCATAAGAAATCTCATCGAGTTTCTGAGCGTCTTTGATCAGGCGCGGATCGCAGGTGAAGACTCCATCGACGTCGGTGAAAATCTGGCAGGCGTCCGCGTTCAAGGCCCCAGCCAAGGCGATCGCGGTTAAGTCTGAACCGCCACGGCCGAGTGTGGTAATTTCGCCTTCGGGATTTTGGCCTTGGAACCCAGCGACGACAACGATGTAATCTTCATCGAGCATGTTGTGAATCTGACGGGGACTGATGTTCGCGATTTTTGCTTTGGCGTGGGTGCGGTCGGTCAAAATTCCTGCCTCAGCGCCGGTGAGTGAAACAGCGCGTATTCCAAGCGCGTTTATTGCCATCGCAACCAGGGCGGTGGCGGCGTTTTCCCCGGTCGCAAGCAAGAGATCGAGTTCACGAGGGGTCGGTTTGGCTGAAACGGCATGAGCCAGGTTGAGCAGATTATCTGTTACGCCCGCCATTGCCGAAATTACTGCCACCATGGCGTAGCCTTCACGGTGCATTTCGACCAATCGCTGCGCGACCCCACGAATTCGATCTGTGTCCGCGACGGACGTGCCGCCATATTTCTGAACAATTACGTGCATGGGAAAATTGCCGACATGGGTGAGTAGCGGAAGAGCACCTTTGACGAGGCTTGCGGCGTTGTCGCGTACCTGTCAACTCTCACTGTGCATTTATGATTGCGGCGCGCACCGCCTTTGCATCAGCAGAAACCGGCGCACTTTTTTGAAAATCTCGCGCGATGATTTCGGGATCCTTCAAACCGTGACCGGTGAGCGTGCAAACAATGACGGCGTTCTTCGGCAAGGATGTGTCTTCTCGCTCAGCCACAAGCTTCATTAGACCGGCGATCGGTGCCGCACTGGCTGGCTCGACAAAGACTCCTTCGTTTTGCGCCAACCAGCGCTGCGCCGCGAGGATTTCTTCATCCGACACGATGTGAACGGCGCCGCGTGATTCGTCGATTGCCCGCTGCGCAAATTCCCAGCTTGCCGGATTTCCGATTCGAATTGCCGAAGCGACTGTTTCTGGCTTCTCGACCACGCGTTGGAAGAAAATGGGAGCGGCGCCGGCCGCCTGAATCCCAATCATCCGCGGCGAACCTTGCGATTTACCAACCTTCTCGTATTCGCGGTAACCAGCCCA
>QHNB01000305.1 GCA_003217965.1 Verrucomicrobiota bacterium
CGCCGAGCGAGACAATAGGAGTTGCATCGCTGACGGGCAGGTAATCCCGATAGCGTGCAATCACTCCCCCGCCCCGTGATTTTTCGATACTGTCTGGCATGAAGAACGCGGTAAAGGTGCCGAAAAGCATTGCAAAACGCACGCGCTCGTTTTGGTTTACTCGCCCGCGCTTATGCCGTCATTGACGAAAGAACAAAAATTACGGCTGCTAACGATTTTGCTCGAAAGCCGCCATGGCGATCTGCGCGAACAAAATCTGAATCGCCAGGGGAAAGGTCATTTCCATGTTTCAGGAATGGGTCACGAAGCGATGGCGGCGATTTCCATTCAGATGCAAGCCGACGATTACATCGTGCCGTATTATCGCGACCGCGCGCTTGTGCTCGGCCGAGGCGTGAGTTCGCGCCAACTGGCAAGCGATTATTTCGCAAAGACGAAGAGCGAAAGTCATGGGCGGCAGATGCCCTCTCATTACAGTTGTGCTGAGAAACACATCTGGAGCGTGCCGACTCCAACCGGATCGCAACTCTTGCCGGCATGCGGAATAGCCTGGGGCATCAAGCTCGACGGCAAGAAGGCAGCGGTGGTGACGACAGTGGGCGATGCCGCTACCCGTCAAGGTGACTTTTACGAATCGATCTGTTTCGCCAAAGAACGGAAATTGCCGGTGCTGTTTGTGGTTGAGGACAACGGATACGGCATCAGCAGCCCCACCCGGGAGATCAATCCGCGAGCGCTCGATGTGGTAGAGCCGAAAGACTGGCGGGATATTGACGGTTCCAATATCGAGCAAGTCTTCACCGCGACGGGCGAAGCATTTGCATACATCCGCGAAGGTAAAGGACCGGTGTTTTTCTGGGTGATGATGGAACGGCTCTCGAGTCACACCAGCTCGGACGATCACCGACTTTACCGCAGCGAAGAAGAATTGAAACAAGCCGAAAAATGCGATCCGGTGCGCGTCTGGAAGGAGCGGCTGATCGCCGAGGGTGTTATCACACCAGAGGACTACGCCAAGCTCGACAACGAAATCAAAGAGCGCATCCGCCGTGAGTTTCTCGAGGCGGAGAAGGAGCAAGATCCTTCAGCCAATGAGCTTTTTTTAGAGGTGACGGGTGAATTTCCGAGGTTGACCGACGAGATCCTGCCACCTGGCAAGTACCGCATCGGCGATACGATCAATAAAACGTTGCGACTTGGTCTCGAACGCGACAAGCGTCGCATCATTTTCGGCGAAGACATTGAAGATCCGA
>QHNB01000282.1 GCA_003217965.1 Verrucomicrobiota bacterium
CTGCCCTGGCGGGAGTACGCCTCCCTTATGGATCTTCTGAGAAAACGGCAGATCTACTTTCTCGATGAAGCTAACGTCGGTGCCGGGCTGCCCGTCATGTCGACAATTCGCGACCTGATCGCCAGCGGGGACGTGATCAGAAAGGTAGAAGGTATCTTTTCCGGGACACTCAGCTATCTCTTCAACAATTTTGATGGAACCATGCCGTTTAGTGCACTGGTGCAAACAGCCTACCACAACGGCCTGACCGAGCCAGATCCGCGTGACGATCTCTCCGGTCAGGATGTCGCGAGAAAGTTACTCATCCTCGCGCGACAAACTGGATCGAAAATGGAAATAGCGGACGTTCGCGTTCATAGTCTGGTTTCGCAGAAATTGGCGTCCGGCGGATTTTCGCAGCAATTCTTTAGGTTGTTGGCTAAGTATGATTCCGAAATGGATCAGCGGTTGAAGCGCGCGCAGTCACATGACGCGGTACTGCGATACGTCGGCACGCTCGAAAACGGTCGTGCACGTGCTGGAATCAAGCAGTTTTCGCGCGATCATCCGATCGCCGCGACCAAGGGGACCGACAACATTATCGCGTTCGTGACGAGGCGCTACGCGCGCACGCCGCTGGTAGTTCAGGGCCCAGGAGCCGGTGCGGATGTTACTGCCATGGGCGTGTTTTCCGATATCCTTAAATTACTCAACTACCTGCCGCATTAGGAAGAATATTTGGGCAGCGCGCGCTGTTTTCGAAAGCCGTTTTTATTGCAATTCTGGGCGAAGTTTCCGTGGAGACGACAACCACGGCGATTGACGGAACGATCGCCTCCTGGAGCCAAAATATAGCTTAGACAATGGCGAAGTGGCTTAGTCGCCCGTCCCGAAATTATTTTTGCCTTCGAGTTCGTCGGCAAGCTCGTCTGCCCCGTAAATTTTTCGGAGAGCTTCGCTGATAGCAGCAGAATCGACACTAACGGCGCGCGCTTGTTTGTCGCTGAATATGCAATCGAGAACGAGCGACTGAATGTTCCCGTCAAAAATAATTCCAACAAACTCGTTCGCTTTGTTCACGACCGGGCTGCCGCTGTTCCCGCCGATGATGTCGGCATCAGAAACAAAGTTGAACGGCGTCTTTAGATTTAGCTTTTCCTTACCATCGATCCAACGCTGCGGCAGATCGAACGGCGGTCGGTTGTCATGTTCAGCCGCACGCTGATATAAACCGGCGAAATTTGTAAACGGCGGAATCTCTTTCCCATCTTCTTCGTAGCCGCGGACGGTACCGTAGGAAAGACGAAGCGTGAACGTCGCATCCGGATAATTGCTTGTGCCTTCGATGGCGAAACGGGCCTTGGCAATTTCGCCATAGGCCTGTTCTTTGATCTCCTCCCGGGTGTCGTGTGCTTTCCGTGCTTCACGAGCCGGCCCGTCGACCATACGCGCAAGTTCGAGCATCGGATCGCGAACATTTTGCAATGCCGCCGGATCTTTGGCGTAAAGCTCCTTGCGAAATGCCACATCTTTTAACTTCGTGCCGGTCACAAGCTCGACCGCGCGGGCGTGCGGCGATTTACCTGCAAGTACTTGCTTAACCATGGAATCGCTCCCGCCAAACTTTTCGGCGAATTCTGTTAACGAATCCGACAGACGAAGAATTTCGTAATCATCGTAAACCGGTTCGGTCGAGAAGAGTTCGAGTTCGAGAGATTCTTTTGGCCACGCTCGTCTACCGCGCGTGTCAGCAAGCGTGCGTATTTAAACAAGCTTCCATAGAAGGCGCGTGGACCACGGTAACCGACCGTGAGCGGACGCTCCTGCTCCAGGTAGTCGTAGCGCGGCGCGATTCCGGCCAACTCCGCCTGAGCTTTCTTAATTCGATCATACGCGTCGATTGCCGATTTTAACTTCGGATCGGCCGAGATCGCGTCGCGCAATTTTTGCTCGCGCTGTTCGATGACGCGCCAAATTTCCGGGTCAAACAACGCGGCAACATAACCGTCGTAGCGTTTACGATTGTTTTGGTCGCCGAGAAAGTCCTCGTAGGCGCGGCGCGCATTCTCAAACGAGCGCTGTCCCCAGGCATTGAGCAGAACCTCGCGGCGATTGAAAAGACTAAGCCAGCCTGGCACCTCCCGGTCTCTTCGGTCAGCCAGTTCATCAACCGTGAGTTGTCGATCAGTTCGACCAGGACTTCCGCTGACAAAAGTCAGCTCGCCCTCTCTTGGGCCGTGCGAATTCCACTTTAGATAATCGCGGATCTTCGCCGGCTGTCCGTTCTCGTAGACGCGAAAGATGCAGATATCGAGATCGAACCGCGGATATTCAAAGTTGTCCGGGTCACCACCATAAAAAGCCATCTGCTGTTCCGGGGCAAAAACAATTCGTACGTCGTCATAGCGTTTGTAACGATAAAGGTGATAGGCACCGCCTTGATAAAGCTTCACTACGTCCGAACGCAGCCCGGTCTTTTCCTTGCTTTCCTTTTCAATTTCGGCAATTGCGTTGTCGCGCGCTTTGCTCGCCGCCTCCGGGGGTAATCCCGACTTCACGCTCGAGTTCACCTGCGTTGTTACATCTTCAATCGAGATGAGCACGTTGAGCTCTTTTGCAGCGCATCCCTCCCGACATGATGATTCGTAATGCAAAGGCCATTCGGGGAGACAAACGAACCACTGCCGCCGGAATTAAAACGGACGCTTGCCGTCTGAAGATGCTCGAGCCACTGCGGGGTGGGCTCGAACTGATATTTCGCTTTGAGCTGCTGGAGAGGCGGGTTGTTAAACAACCACATTCCTTCGTCAGCAAGGGCCAGGCTAGCTCCCATGGTCATTACTATGACAAGAGTGGGGAGAAGCGGTCGCAAAAACATCGCCGACTCTAAAACGGCGATGATGATTCGCAAAAAGAATGCGATCGCTGCCCACGAGGTAGTTTTTCACGCGCGAAAGCCGCATCGCTTCTTAATATATAAGAGTGCCCGCTGGCCTTACGCTCTATACCAGTAACCGTCTTGAGATTCTGGCCGGCCAGCTCGCGGCAGTTTTGAGGAAGCCGCTCCGGGAACCGCTTACGAGCGAAATTGTCGTCGTGCAAAGCAACGGGATGCAGCGGTGGCTGATCCAACAGATTGCCCGGCACCATGGCATTTGCTCGAATGTGCGCTTTCCCTTCCCGCAGAAATTTTTGCACGGTCTTTTTCAAGCGGCGTTCCCGGAAAAACCCGGCGCGGAAGTTTATGGGCGTGACGCAATGACGTGGCGGATTATGAAATTGTTGCCGCAACTGGCACCCGACCCTGCCTTCGATGCCATTGCCAATTATCTGGCGGGCGAACGCAGCGAGCTGCGGGTTTACGAACTTGCCCGGAAAATTGCGCACGCCTTTGATCAATACCTGGTCTTTCGGCCGCGCATGATTCTAGATTGGGACGCCGGTAAAGGCGATGGTTGGCAAGCGATGCTTTGGCGCGAGATACAACGCGCAGCGCCGCAGCAATATGAGGCTGCGCTCGGATTGCAATTGGTAGAAAAGTTGAAGCACGGCGCGCCTGTGCCAGAGCGCGTATCAATCTTCGGGATATCGAGTTTGCCGCCGTTCTATGTATCGCTGATCGAAGAAATTTCGGCGCGTTGTCCAGTCCATCTGTTTATCATGGAACCGACTCCGGAATGGTGGGGTGACATTCGCTCCAAACGGGAAAAAGCCCGCTCGAAACAGCCAGAGCTTTTCGAGCTGGAGCAACCGGTCGATATGGACAACCCGCTTCTGGCTGAGAACGGCAAGCTCGGTCGCGACTTTCTAAACATCGTGGCCGATCTCAGTCCCGGACATGAACAACCGCAATTCGAGAAGCCTTCAGCAGACACGATTTTGCACACAATCCAGCGCGATCTTTTCGAGATGTATGCCAATATCCAAAAGCCTGAAGGGACCGTATCTGCCGACCAATCGCTGCAAATTCATTCCTGCCACAGCGTCGTGCGAGAACTGGAGGTCTTGTACGATCAATTGCTCGCTCTCTTTGCCGAAGACGCCACGCTGAAACCGCGGGACATCGTTGTCATGGTGCCGGATGTCTCCATTTACTCGGCCTTTATCGACGCCGTTTTCGGCGTTCCAGAGAATCCCGAGCACTTCATCCCTTACAGCGTTGCCGATCGCGCTCCCCGCGAACGCAGCGGAGTGATCGACACTTTTCTGCGCATCCTCGAGGTCCTACCGGGCCGATTCGGCGCCAGTGAAATTCTGGCGCTGCTCGAGTCGTCGGCTGTGCAGCGCCGGTTTGGTATCGCGGAACCGGAGAAAATTCGCCGTTGGATCGAACAATGCGCTATCCGATGGGGAATCGATTCTGCGCATCGCGCACGTCTGGGCTTACCCCCGTTTTGGGAAAACAGCTGGCGGTATGGCCTTGATCGGATGCTGCTCGGCTACGCCATGAGACCTGACACTCGAGAGCTCTTCGAGGGCATTCTGCCGTTCGATGAAGTTGAAGGATCGGATGCCGGGTTGCTTGGAAATTTTGCCGAATTTCTGGAGCACCTTTTTGCCCGCGCCATCGATTTCGCGAAACCACGGTCGCTGAGGGATTGGCAGAGCGATCTGCTCGCTGCCGTAGATGAGTTTCTCGATGCCGACGAACCCGCGCAGCTGGAACTGAACCAGTTGCGCGCCGCTCTGGCTGAGCTCAGCCGTATCAGCGCCGCTTCCGGCAACGAAGATGCGGTTTCGCGCGAGATTGTTGTTTTGCAAATGGAACGTGTGTTGGAGAACGCGAGCAGTGGCGCTGGTTTCCTTTCCGGCGCGATGACGTTTTGCGCATTGAAACCCATGCGCAGCATTCCATTTAGGGTCGTATGTCTGCTCGGGATGAACGACACCGCTTACCCTCGGCGCGATCGCACACCTGAATTCGATTTGATCGCGCAACATCACCGGCCCGGGGATCGCAACAGTCGCGCGGATGATCGTGCACTGTTTCTGGAAGCGTTGCTCTCGGCGCGCGATGTTTTTTACGTCAGTTATGTTGGGCAATCGATGCGCGACAACAGCGCGCTTCCTCCGAGCGTGGTCGTAAGCGAATTGAACGACTACATCGAGCAGCGTTTTGCCATCGGGGCGGAGCAGTTTGTCGTGAAACACTCTTTGCAGGCATTCAGTCCGCGCAATTTTGGCGCGGATGATAAACGCTGTTTCAGCTATTCGGTCGACAACAGTGTCGCCGGGCAAATTGCTGCTGAAAACCGACACGAGCCGCCAACGTTTTTCGACAAGCCACTGAGCGAACCGGAAGATCTGTGGCGTCACGTTGATCTCGAACAGTTAGTCGATTTCTTT
>QHNB01000283.1 GCA_003217965.1 Verrucomicrobiota bacterium
TTGATGCGGAATCGCCCGCAAGACGCTTTTCGCTGCGGCCCCATGGCACTCGACAGGATTCTCCTAGCGACAAACGAAAACTACAAAGGAAGCAGACAAATTCTTGAGTCGCGATCGACCAACCAAGGAATGTCGCTAGTCGAAGTGAATAGTCTCGCTGGACGTTTGGGAATTAGTTATCAGATGGCAAAGCGGTCGCCCGGCGCCGCAGTCATTTATCCTGCCGTCGTCAATTGGAAGGTGGGCCACTTCGGAGCCTTGACGAAGAGAGTTAACAACAAATTCCTCTGTCAGGATCCAACTTTCACCGACGATGTATGGGTGACGTCGAAAGCTCTCGATGAAGAAGGCTCGGGCTACTATTTGGTTCCTCCTGGCCAGCTGCCGGCGGGCTGGCAGCCGGTTGGTTTGGACGAAGGGGCAAAGGTTTGGGGCAAGGGCAACGCCGGCGCGAATAGCAAGCCTGCGCCGCCTGGCGTGGCACCTATGATTAAACCGGATTGTTCGATGCGGGGTATGGCCGACTACAATGTGGACGCCGCTCGAGTAAGCTTGTCCATTAGTGATACACCGCTTGGCTACGATCCACCTCGCGGGCCACCGGTTAATCTCACTATTTCTTATCAACAGCGGGAGGTGGCACCGGGATCAATTCAGACATATTCCAATTTAGGTAATAAATGGAGCTTCAACTGGCTTAGTTATATTATCGTTGATCCAAATAATGCGAACGCTAACGCGACAGGCTATGGTCCCGGTGGCGGCACGTTAGATTATAGTGGGTTTAACAGCACTACACAGAGCTACGCCGCGCAGCTCGAGACGCAGGTAATTTTGGTCAAAACCGGCGCGGCTACTTACGAGAAGCGTTTCCCGGACGGCGCGAAGCAGCTTTTCACCTTATCGGATGGAGCAACAGTCTACCCGCGAAAGATCTTCATGACCCAGTCAGTTGATCCAGTGGGCAATGCGCTATCGTTCACCTACGACGGCAATTTCAGGCTTGTTGCTATCAGCGATGCCCTTGGTCAAGTCACTACGCTCAGTTATGAATTGCCTTCAGACCCGCTGAAGGTCACCAAAGTAACGGATCCATTCGGACGCATCGCTACATTGCAGTATAACGGCGCCGGCCAGCTCTGGAAGGTTACGGACTCTGTCGGGCTTGTCTCTGCGTTCACGTATAGCGCGGGGGACTTCATTAATAGAATGACTACCCCATACGGCGAGACGACGTTTGCGATGGGAGAATCAGGTTCCAACTACCGGTGGTTGGAAATTACCGATCCGCAAGGCGCTAAGGAACGTGTCGAATACAACAGCTACGTTTCGTCGCTTCCTTATTCCGACGCTGCAAATACCGTTCCGGCCGGGGTCGCAGCGTTTAATCAATTCCTAAATTATCGAAACACCTACTATTGGGACAAAAAGGCGACAGCTGAAGCTTACGGCGATTACACTAAGGCGCGTATTACACATTGGTTACACACTAGTGATATCAATGTCGCCTCGGACGTGCCAGAGAGCAGCAAGCTGCCACTGGAAAGACGAATATGGAACGGCTACCCTGGAAGCAACGGCTACCAGATAGGCAGCACCAACAAGCCTTCCAAAGTCGGGCGTGTTTTGGATGATGGCACGACCCAGCTCTACGAGTACGAGTATAACGGTTTCGGCAAGGTGACAAAAGCGACCGACCCATCTGGCCGCTCTACCACCTTTGTCTACGATACTAACGGCATTGATCTGTTGGAGGTCCACCAAACTACTGGAGGGATGGATGAACGGCTCGCGACGTGCACCTACAATGCGCAGCACTTACCTCTAACTGTCACCGATGCGGCTGGGCAGACAACGATTTATACCTACTTTCCATCTGGGCAACTTCATACCGTGACCAACGCAAAGAACGAGACGACCACATACAATTATGACGCAAATGGTTATCTGCAGAGCATCGTTGGAGCGGTTCCGACCGCCATTACATCATTCAGCTACGATGGCTATGGTAGGCCAAGGACGGCAACGGATTCAGAAGGTTATAGCATCACGATCGATTACGATGCGATCGGTGGGGATCCGGCAAAAACACTGGATCGCGTCGCGAAAATCACCCACCCTGACGGTACGTACGAACAGATCACCTACGATCGCCTTGATCCGGAATGGACGCGCGATCGCCTCGGACGCTGGAGCCGCAAATTCTACGATGCGCTTCGGCAGATCGTTGCTACCCAGGACCCGCTGAACCGCATTATCTTGTACGACTGGTGTAATTGTGGCAGCCTGGAGAGCATCATAGATCAAAACGGAAATATTACCTCGTGGATCCGGGATATTCAGGGACGTCTGACGGACAAATTCTATCCGGATCGAAGCAACAGACATTATGCCTACGAGAATACGACTAGACGGTTGAAAGCGGTGACTGACGCTCAGGCGCAAAGCACAAACTTCTCCTACTTTGTCGACAACAATGTTCGACAGGTCAGCTATACCAATGCTCTTCATGCAACGCCAGACGTTACCTATACCTATGATGCAAATTATAACCGTTTGCGCACGATGACCGATGGCACCGGTCTAACGACATTTGCCTACAATCCAATCACTGCATCTCCCACCTCGGGTGCCGGGAGATTGGCGAG
>QHNB01000086.1 GCA_003217965.1 Verrucomicrobiota bacterium
CTTGCCGAGTTTCACCGGGAGGGGAGGGCGGGATTGATCCTGCATGGTTATCGCGCCCGCGATGTCGTATCCGAAAATCCAACCGATCCACTTCGGCACGGCCAAATTACGAATGCGGTGCGCGAGATGCTGGCCGAGCTCGGAATCAAGAGTGCGAAAGTGAATTACGCGGTGCCGAGTCAATCGGTCTTTACCCGTTTCGTCAAATTGCCTGCTGTCGAGGAGGAAAAGATCGAACGCATTATCGCGTTTGAAGCGCAGCAAAACGTCCCGTTTCCAATCAGTGAGGTAGTCTGGGATTATCAACTAGTTGGCGGTGGGACGGACGAGCAATTACAAGTGGTGCTCGTCGCGATCAAATCCGATCTGCTGGAAGTTCTGAATGGCGCCGTCGAATCCGCTGGGTTGCGTCCAGTTATCATTGATGTAGCGACGATGGCTCTGGCGAACGCGTTCCGCTATAACGACGCTGAGTTGGGGGGTTGCTCCGTCCTGATCGACATCGGCGCCCGCACGACCAACCTGATCTTCCTTGAGCAGGACAAGATTTTCACGCGCAATGTCCCGATCGGCGGCAGCTCGATTACTTCCGCTTTGGCCAAAGAGTTGAACGAACCGTTCAGCCGGGCCGAAGCGCGCAAGAAAGAGAGCAAATTCACCAGATTAATTGGTAGAACAGGGGATGCGCCAGCTGCCGATATCGACCCGATATCGAAGACGATCGTTAGCACGATGACTCGTCTGCATGCCGAAATTATGCGTTCGATAAGTCACTACCGCTCGCAGCAGGCTGGTAGCGCGCCGTCGCGAATTTATCTTTGCGGCGGCACTTCAAGCACTCCGCACTTGCGCGACTTCTTTGCCGACAAACTCCAGCTACCGATCGAAATTTTTGATCCGCTGCGTCGAATCGCTATTTCACCGCAGGCGCAAGATGCTACCGCGTCCGCCCACCTGCTTGGAGAAAACGTCGGAGTCGCCTTGCGGGCATTCACGCGTTGCCCGATCGAACTAAATTTGCGGCCGCCGAGTGTCGTCCGAGCTCACGAAGCGCAGCGGCGACTGCCATTTTTGGCCGCCGCAGCTGCGTGCCTTATATTCGCCCTGCTGGGCTGGAGCGCATATTACGCTCGGGGTGCCACTGCCTTGCAAACAAGCAGACTGAGCCTCGATCAGAAAATCCAGGCGCTCCGCCGTGTCCAAGGACAGCTGGATGCCATCAGCAAAGATGCAGGCGGTCTTGATCGCGTGGCGACACCGCTAGTGGACACGGTCAGTGCGCGCAGTTTCTGGCCGCAGTTACTCGAAGACCTCAATGCCCGTTTACCCAGGGAAAATATTTGGATCACAGAGTTGTTTCCTTTGTCCGGGGGCAGACCGGTCGCGCCCGATGCAGCGCAAATTGCGAGCGAGGGCGAACAAGCCGCGCAAACGCCGGGGCGGCCACATTCACCTGCGGGCGGTGGCATTAATGGGTTATTCGTGCGCGGTTTATATCTTAGCAACCCGCGCCAGCAGGAGGTGGTCCTTGATTATTTTCGTAATCTTATCCGCTCCGCCTTTTTCAAAATTGATCCGCGCGATCAAGCCCGGGTCATAAAGCCAACGATGCCGAACAACACCGAGTGGGCCTTTCCTTATGAGCTTCGGCTTGATTTGAAACAGCCGCTTCCGTTGCCATGAATTGGTTTCGCGCTAATCCAGTTTGGGGCGCAATGATGCTCGCGGCCGGCATTGGGTTGTTGATCGCACTCGGCTTGCTCTGGATGACGAAGGGCAGGTTTGACGCCGAAAAAGAACAGTACTTGGCAAGCGTTTCGAATCTTCGGCAATTGGAGGCTTCAAATCCATATCCGAGCGCCCTGAACGTGCAAAAAATGAAGACTTACCTCCAGGGTTACCGCACGTCATTGGATAAGCTAAAGACCGAGTTGACGAAGCACGTTTTGCCTATAACGCCGCTGCTACCGAACGAATTTCAGATGCGTTTGCGTGAAGCGATGACGGCAACGGCGGCGAATGCGCGAGTTCACCGTGTGAAACTGCTGGAGAATTTTAATCTTGGTTTTCCTGAATATATGGCGGCGCTGCCTTCGACGTCCGACGCGCCAAAACTCGGCCGGGAACTGACGCAAGTTCAGCTGTTATTGAACATTATTATCGAAGCACGCGTCGATGCCATCAGGATGTTTCACCGCGTCCCACGCGAGGTGAACACCCCCGCGGCATCAAATGCTGCGCCTCCGCGGGGCGCCTTGGCTGGAAGTCCTCCTCCGACGACGATCGACCGAAACGTTGTTGAGTTTGCCATCTCTGCCTCGCCCGTGGCCGCACGCAAAGTGATTAATGAAATCTCCGCAGCGGACGAGCAATTCTTCATTATCCGTTCCTTGCACGTCAAAAATCAGAAGGACAAGGGGCCGCCACGCGAGACCGGAACGAGTGAAACGGCAAATCCAATCCCGAATCCAGCGACGAACACTTCAGCGACACCGACGCCCAGCCCGGTGGGTTCCGCTTCACCTCCGGCCGCGTTGAATTTCATCGTTGGGAACGAACACATCGATGTTTCGGCTCGAGTCGAGATGGTCAACTTCACCCGCTAATGGACTGGGTGCGGAAAAACTACGAGCGCATCGCACTCGCTGCTGCCACTGCGATCTTATTATTTTCCGGGATATGGATTTTTCACCGCGCTACACATTTCAAGGAACAATTCGCCGCGACACAATCGCCCCCGCCCCGGTTGCCCGCAGCGCCGCCAGGAAAAGCAACGGCCGTAGAAACGGCAGTGCAACGATTGCGGCAGCCGCCACAGTGGACATTTAGCGGACGTTCTGGGTTATTCGTTCCGGAGAAGCATTTCATTGGCGCTGATGGCCAACCGGCGACTTTGCATACGACGGAAGTGCACATCCTGATGGCATCGACGCGTGCTTCGATAATAATGTTCAATAACAGCTGAACTTGCGTCAGTTCCCGGCCGAGTTTCGGCGCGTCGGACGTCGAAGGCAGCGCCGCCATATATTCAGGAAAACCAAGATTAAAATTCTCCAGCAGTTTCACACGGTGAACTCGCGCATTTACGCGACCCTGGTTACATCAATAAAACAATGGGCCCGAAATTCCTCGCTAAAGTCGAGGAGGTCAAACGGCTCCTAACTGAAGCGGAAGGCTTCTATCAGTCTGGTCGCTACGATCTGGCGATGAAACGTTACGATCAGGTGCTTAAACTTGATCCCTACAACGCCGCGGCACGCCGAGGCCAGGAGCGGATTGATAACACCAAGTATCGGTACGGTGAGGAGGCTTATAACGAGACACGCGGCCGTGCCATGTGGCAGCTCGAGCATGGTTGGGAACAGCCGGTCCGTCAGTACGGACAACCCGTCGGGCCGGTCGTTGAGGCATTGCAGCGGGAAGCGACCGGCACGGCGCGGATCAATAATAAACTGAACTCAATCATCATTCCGAAAATCGAATTTCGCGACGCCAGTATTCGCGAAGCCATCGATTTTATCCGTCAACAAGCTGCTGCCAACGATCCGAGCCCGGAAGGGCGGCGCGGAGTCGATATCGTTTTGCGTTTGCGTTCGATTGGCCGCTCGAATGAGCCGGTCCCTGTCACTGGCACAACTACGGCAGGAGAAGCGGTTGCTTCGCCCGCACCGGCGGGCGCGCTACCGCCAGGAGAAAGCGCGCCCCCGCCTGCGGCCGTAGTTCCCGCGCCCGCAGTTACTCCGGCGACACCTTCGTTACCGCCAGTTAATCCGGCTGAAGCACGCATCACTCTCACGCTCAACCAAATTCCGCTGGGTGAAGCGTTGCGCTATATCGCGAGCCAGGCCGGGTTGAAAGTGAAGGTGGAACCTTATGCAGTGCTGATTATTCCGCTGAGTGAACAAAGCAATGAACTGATCACAAAGGAATATCGCGTCCCGCCGGGATTTATTAGCACCACGGTGAACATCGGCGCGAGCGCGCTCAATCGGCCGGCGACCCGCGTGGGAGCTGGCCCTACCGGCACCGGTAAAGACACGCAAGAATCTACTGGCGGGCAGTTGCTAGTGAATCGCGAAGGCGCACGAGAGTTTCTCGAAAGCCAGGGTGTGCCATTTCCTCCGGGAGCAAGTGCCCATTTTCTGCCACAGAGTAGCCGGCTGGTCGTCCGCAACACGGTCGATAATCTCGAATTAGTCGATGCCCTTGTGGAACAGGCCAATGTCGCTGGACCGAAGCAGGTCGAAATCGAGTCGAAGTTCATCGAGATCAGCCAAAACAATTTGAAAGAACTCGGCTTTGATTGGTTGCTTGGCCCGTTCAACATTGGCAACAACAAAGTTTTCGGCTCCGGTGGAACGTCCGGCACTGCCCCAGCAGCGAATCCGAACGACTTTCCATTTGTGCAAAACGGAGTGCCCGTTGGACAAAACCCGGTCACTGCCGGTAACCGTAGCGGCAATATCGCGATCAGCGCGAACGCCCTCGACGCGCTTTTGTTCCCCTCAATGGGTGCAACGGCCGTCGCGCCCGGTATCTTCGGGCTGGCCGGTGTTTTTACCGATCCTCAATTCCAAGTTGTCATCCGTGCGCTGAACCAGAAGAAAGGAATTGATCTACTTTCGGCTCCGCGGGTCACGACCAAGAGCGGCCAGCGCGCGGTAATCGAAATCGTCAGAGAATTCCGTTACCCAACGCAATTTACGCCGCCGCAGGTCCCCACTATCAGTGGTGGAACGGGCGGAACTGGCACGGTCCAAGTCAACGTCGTGACGCCCACGACTCCGACCCAGTTTGAAACACGTAACACCGGCGTCACGCTCGAAGTCGAACCCGTCGTAGGACCGGACGGAGTTACCATTGATCTCAACCTCATCCCCCAAGTTGTGGAATTTGAAGGCTTCATTAACTACGGCAGTCCGATCTTTGGAACAGTTGCTCCTACCACTAGTTTAAATCCAATAACTGGAATAACGACGCTATTAACTCCCCCCAGTGTTCTTCTCACTGCGAACGTGATCAACCAGCCTATCTTTAGCACGCGCAAGGTAACAACCAGCGTCAGCGTTTATGATGGATCAACAGTGGTTCTTGGCGGCCTGATGCGCGAAGATGTGCAGAAAACTGAGGATCGCACCCCCATTATCGGCGATATACCGATTGTAGGCCGGTTGTTCCGCACCAATGTCGACCAGCATATTAAGCGCAACCTCGTCATCTTTGTCACGGCGCACTTGGTGACACCCGCTGGTGAGCCGGTCAACGTTTCCGATGAAGAAGAGGTCGTGCCACCGGAGTTGCCTGAGGTCCCGTTGTATAAGAAGTGACCTGTAGGCCGGGTCTCTAGGTGCCGTGTTACGGCACGGCTTGAAGAGCCGGGACTTAAAGTCCTGTTGGCGAATTGTAGCCTCCCACGAGTATTTGTCCGAGTTTCCCAATCCCCGTGGTGTGCGCTTGTGCATGTCCCTCTCGTCCGCTGATGACAGCCCCAGCTCTTTCGGCGCTAGAATAGCTGCGTCCCGTGGTGTGCGCTCTCTACCTCAGCACCTGGCTTTCGCTCCTAGCTTCAACGTCTGCCCAGGGATTGCTTCAGTAAATAGTTAGAGATTCCTCGACTTCGCTCGGAATGACAGAGCGCGCTACCATGGTCCCAATTTCGGTCAAAATCGCCTATACCCTTTTTGTCGCCTTACTCGTGCCAAACTATTGGCGCCAGTATGGCCCGGCGAATTTCCTTTGGTTTTCGGATATCGCGCTGCTGATGATGGTGCCGGCGCTCTGGCTCGAGAGCCAGTTGTTGGTGAGCATGACGGCGCTGTCTATCCTTTTGCTGGAATTAGTTTGGAACATCGATTTTTTCTTCCGCCTCATTAAAGGCGTCTCTTTAATTGGCTTAAGTGCCTACATGTTCGATCCCAAAATCTCTTGGTTCATTCGGAGTCTCTCTTTCTTCCACATTGTCCTTCCGCTGCTGATTGTTTGGATGCTTCATCGCCTCGGCTACGATCAGCGTGCCTTGCTGTGGCAAACGCTGATGGCGATCGTTGTCCTGCCGCTCTCGTATCTCGTTAGTAACCCTCGGGAGAACGTGAACTGGGTTTACGGATTTGGCGAAGAACAACAGACCGCGTTACCAGCTCCGTTATTCGTCACGTGCTTAATGCTCGCGTTTCCTATTCTCGTTTATCTCCCAATGCACCTGTTGCTGAGCAGAATTTTTGGGTCCAGGGGTTGAAGATAGTTTGAGTAAGCAATGCAGCCGTTTCAAAGCGGACCAGACGAAGACCAGTGCTCAGATTGCATCCGAGGATGGCGATTGTTACGACGGCGATGAAGATCAGCCATGGGTAGAGTGTTTTGACTTATGCGCACGGCTGCAGTCTATGACATTCATGGGAATCTTCCCGCACTCGAGGCGGTCCTCCACGAGATTCGTCGAGCACAAGTAGATCAGGTAATCGTCGGAGGTGATGTAATACCTGGGCCTATGCCACGCGAAACACTTGGAGCTTTGCTCGAACTGGATATTCCCTTGCATTTCATCCATGGCAATGGCGACCGAGAGGTGCTTGCAACGAGGGCAGGCAAGGAGACAGATGCCGTTCCGGAGCGGCTTCGAGAGGCCATGCGCTGGAATGCGCAGCAGCTGCTTCCGGAACATGAGCACTTGTTGGCGAGCTGGCCATTGACCCTTCGCCTTGAGATGACGGGGCTAGGCCAGGTACTTTTTTGCCACGCAACGCCGCGAAACGACACTGACGTATTTACGCGTTTCACTCCGGAAGAGCACCTCTTACCAATTTTCGAAGGGCTCAATGTAGCTTTGGTCGTTTGCGGTCATACTCATATGCAATTCGACCGAAGGATTGGAAAGATTCGAGTTGTAAATGCCGGCAGTGTGGGAATGCCATTTGGGCAATCGGGTGCCTCCTGGCTGTTACTTGGACCGCACGACGTTCAGTTCCAGCATACTTCCTACGATCTCGAGAAGGCTGCCGAGCGCATCCGGAATACCACCTATCCACAGGCTGACGACTTTGCCGCGCATAACATCCTGCGACCTCCGTCGGAGCGAGAGATGCTTGAACTGTTTGCCAAAACTGAACTGAAGTGAAACATAGGCAATTCAGAATCGCTGAAATACGTTGATGCAGGAAACCGCAGACATAGAAGTCCGGCCATTTTCCAGCCGCGAAGAATACGAGCTGATGGTCGATTACTTTCTCAAGGCTGATGACTGGTTTTTGCGCGGCATGGGTGTAGACCGGCTGAAGCTTCCTTTACGAGAAAAATGGCTGGATGATCTCTTAGTCGACTATAGAAAACCGGACCATCAACGGGACCGGTTTTACCTGGTTTGGCTACTTCGAGGAGAGCGGGTTGGCCACTCAAGCATCAATAATATCATCTTTGGCGCTGAGGCATTCATTCATTTGCATCTTTGGAAACCAGAATTACGAAGAGCAGGTCTCGGGACGGAATTCGTGCGAAAGTCTGCCAACTTTTATTTCGACCGATTCCAGCTAAAAAAGCTGCTTTGCGAACCGTGGGCGGAGAATCATGCCCCGAATCGAGTATTAGAGAAGCTCGGATTCACTCTCGTCAAGCGATACAAGACTATTCCCGGTGTGATTGCCTATGAGCAAGAGGTGAATCACTACGAGCTGCTTCATCAAACAAAGTAGAAGCAGGAAGTAGAACTATGACCTCGTCCGCAGTGGAAGGATTGATTATTCGTTCGGCGGTCGCAGCGGACGCGGCTCGGATCGCCGAGCTAAGTGGGCTTCTCGGTTATCCGATTCCACAGGAGGCTGCCGTGTCCAGAGTTGAGCACGTCCTGGCCCGTTCGGGGCATGTTCTCCTGGTGGCCGAGAGGCCATCGGCCGGACTCGTGGGTTGGATTCATGCGGCAGAGCAGGAGCGGCTTGAGGCAGGCCGCCGTTGTGAGATTTTGGGTTTGATTGTAGCCGCCGGCCAGCGAGAGCAGGGAATCGGTCGGCGCTTGGTAGCGCGAGTGGAATGCTGGGCAAGTGAGCATGGCTTCGAGGAGCTTTCGGTGCGCAGCAATATCATCCGAACCGAATCGCATCCGTTTTATCAGCGATCGGGTTACACCAGAGCGAAGACGCAACACGTTTATCGAAAAAAGATCTGAGCGGCTCCGAATTCGAATAACCGCTCGTACTGAATAATTTTGGCGTCGTTTTAGGCCGAAAGTCATCATTTGTCGGTGGAGAAATCAGATCGCCCTTGACGCTTGCGATTGGTCGCCAATTTTTATTGTGTCCAATCGATCTGGAGCAGTATGCGAATCGCTCAAGTAGCACCCCTTTATGAGAGTGTGCCTCCCAAATGCGACGGAGGAACCGAGCGGATCGTGTCTTATCTCACCGAGGAATTAGTTCGACAGGGTCATGACGTGACGCTCTTCGCAAGTGGTGACTCGGTGACTCGAGCGCGGCTAGTCGCCGCCTGCCGGCGCTCGCTCCGTTACGAGAAGATGGTGCTAAAGTGATCGCCTGAACTTCGCGAGGGCGCAGGAAACCTGGGTTTGCGGACGAATGAAAGGGAATGACGTGCTAGTTTAGCAGCAATCTAGTTGTTATTGCAGCTATTATAAATATAGGGGCTCACCCTTTTTCCATGATCGTTTGCTCTTTGCTTATAATCAATAACTGAAGCTGACTCGCTAGCTGCTCCACGCTCTTCTTACTTATGAGCACTTCTCCTTCACTGCGTCGTGAGGATATTACCTCGTACGAACCAGCCGATTGCATCACCCGTAACGAGCACGAAACGCCCAGGCTTTATTCTCTTGCCCGCGCCCGAGACACACGTCGCAAAAACACGATCCGGTTCAAGTGCGTCGAGTGCAATCGCCAGATGGAAGCGCGTTCACAAGATGGCGGCGTGGATACTCAGTGCCCGCATTGCAGTGCTCCAATAACCGTTCCGCGGATCCCGTCCAACCCTTATCTACGTCCCATTCACATGATCGCCCGCCAGATCAAGGCGGTGCCGTTTCCATTTCCGTATCTGCCGCAGGTTATCCAACTATCCGTGCTAGTGCTCGTGCTCGGAATTTTTGCCTTTCTTTTCATCACCATCGGTTTGGTTTCCCAAATCGCCGGAGTTCTCAAGGGATTGATCTTGGATGCGCGCAGGCATTTGCAAGAAGGAGCCGCGGTTGAACGAAGCGCCCAAGCTATTAGTATCGCAATTTACGCGGGCCTTTGGCTTCCGTTCTGGCTAATTCAACTGCCATTTTCCTTCATCGGGTCGCTTTGGACGGTTCATCGGTTCGGCGCCCTCGTCACAGTGGCGGTATTCTTGGCGGTCGTTGACGCGATGGTGTTCTATTCGTCCCAAATCATCAGACTTTTCCACTCGTTCTGAGCAAGCCCTCGGAACTCTCCGCAGGGTTTGGCCTAACAATAAGCCGGCGGCGGGAGGGTCCAAATGTCCCAGGTTCTGCTGAGCCCTGGGCAAAAACGCAACTTTTGTCCGCGGGCGGGTTTTTAATTTTTTGAAACTCACCCGTTATGAAATGGAACAGATTGATTATTTTTAGCAGCGTCGCCTTGGGGCTGTTCGCGATTTCGACTGCACGGGCCCAAGGACATATGCATGGCGGCACATCGGGAACGGGTGGCCGTGTAGGACCCGGAATGACTGGCGGCGGTTTTCACGGTCATGATTTCGGCGGTCATCGTTTTCATCATCATTTCAACGATTTCGTCTTCTTCGACTTCGGGTTTCCGTTTTGGGGGTACCCGTTCTACTACCCATATTCCTTTTATTATCCATATCCCTACTACGGGTACGATCCCTACTACGGTTACTACGGAGCGCCCGGGTATCACGGGTATGTTGGATACCAACACTACGGCGGCAGTGGCTCCGTTGTTATCGAAGTGCAACGTCGGCTGGCGGCTGGTGGCTACTATCACGGAGCAATTGATGGCGTGATTGGCAGTGGCACCCGCCGCGCAATTCGCGGTTACGAGCGCAGCCATGGTTTGCCGGTGGACGGAGTGCTTAGTCGGCGTTTTCTCGCTACCCTCGGATTGGCCTAGCTCTTTCGCCCGGGTTGATTTGGTGGGCGGGCTCGTGGCAGCGCCGCGGGCCCGCTCAGGGCTCGAACTGATGCGACTCGTCCGGATCAGCGACTGCTCATTGGATAAATTCGGTTGAGGACTCGGAAAGCGCTCGCGAGCAGGCGAGCGACACTACACCGGGTGCTGGAGCGTGCGCTGGCTCCGAGGCATCTGCCGCTGAGGACAGCGGCGGCTACAATACCGATGTCGGAGCCGTAATATGATCTCCGTCCGTGCTGCCGACAAAAGCGTGGAAGTAACGTAATCGACCGCGGGCCCCGGCGGAACGAGAAATGGGAAATAGAAATTGCGGAGCGAGCGGAACAAAGAGACTCGCATTGTCGCCGACAATAATTGAAGTATTGGCGAGCCCGAGCAAAGATTACATGCAGAGCGTGACCGGAATCGGAAGGTTCTTCTTTCGTGCAAAAGATCCAAGTGCGGTTGCGGGCTGGTATAAAGAACACCTTGGCGTTGATCTTGCGCCGGCCGAGTACAACCAAAGACCTTGGTCTCAGGAAGGGAGTCCAACGTTCATTGCTCCATTTCCTATAGATACGGATCACTTTGGAAACCAAGGTAAACCTGGATGCTCAACGTCCGCGTCCGTAAGCTTCGAGCCGGTGGTGCAGCCGCTTCGTCGCTGAGAATCCGAGTTACGATCGATGCAGAGATTTATCCTAATGGACGAAATCCAATGGAGTTTTGGGGACTCGCCGGAGAAAGCCTAGCACGAGAACGGCTGATCAAGTACCATTGAGAAGTCCCGCTCAGCGTCCACCATTTCAATAATCATGAGTGTCATTGGGATTACCGGCGGGATTTCGACTGGTAAAACCGCTTTTGCAGACTGTCTCCGCGCATTGCTACCTAAGGTGCGGTTTTTTGACGCGGATGAAGTGGCACACGAGTTGACCTACTCCAACGAAAAAGTACTCGGCGAAATTAGAGCGCACTTTGGTCCGTCCGTGTTTCAACAAAATGGGGAGTTGAATCGAGCGGCACTCCGGGCCATAATCTTTAACGCGCCGGAGAAACGAGGCGATCTCGAACAAATTCTTCATCCGCGAATTCGCCAGCGCTGGAGCGGCGAAGCGGAAAGATACCGGAATTCCATCGAATTTTTTTTTGCGGACATACCACTTCTTTATGAAACGGGCGGTGAAGCGCTTTGCGATCGCGTGACGGTGGTGGCCTGCTCAGAAGAGATCCAGAAGGAAAGATTGATGAAGCGAACGCGAATGACTGATATGGAAGCCCAAACCATTATCGGCGCGCAAATGCCACTGCCGGAAAAAGCAAAGCGAGCCGATCACGTGGTGTGGAATAATGGGACGCGAAAACCCGAGCCAAGGTCCGATACTCTGCCTCGCGACAACAACGAGGTGGGCTCGGCTGCCACGCTTGTTCGGAAAAAGGATGTACCTGCCTCGGTCGACTTAAATGCGTTACACCGATTTTCTCCGGAAGAGCTGGCGGCGCTGGGGCGACAATTTGACGTTTTCCTGCATCCGGCGCGGAGCCGACATTATCAGATTCTCGATTTGTTACGTGGGGCATTGAGCTCCGGATCGACGGTCACGGCGGAAGGGTTTATTGACCCAGTCGGCGATTCGTTCACGTTGCTGCGCTGGCCCGAACTGAACTTTTTGCCAGTGCCGGAAGATGTGGGCGTGCCGCGCACACTGCTGCAACAATTTCATCTCCGCCCGGGTCAGAAGGTGGGAGGAAAATTGCGACTACCGCGTGAGCGTGAAAAATCGCTGATGCTCGATCAGATTACGACAATCGAAGGCGCTCTGGTCGCGGAGTGGAGCGAGAAAAAGGATTTTGAAAATTTGACGCCGCTTTATCCGGAAGGGCGAATCTTGCTCGAGAACAACACCACCAAATCGCTGGAAGCCCGCGCGGTCGATTTGCTTGCGCCACTCGGTCGCGGGCAACGTGGTTTAATTGTGTCACCGCCACGGGTTGGCAAAACGATTTTGCTGAAAGAAATCGCCAAGGCGATTCGCGTGAATCATCCTGAAATCGAGCTCATCATTCTTCTGGTCGACGAACGGCCCGAAGAAGTAACCGATCTGGAGCGGGAAGTAGATTGCCAAATTTATAGCTCGACCTTTGACGAAAGCTCGCAACGCCACATCCAAGTTGCAGAATTGGTACTGGAACGCGCCAAGCGGCTGGTGGAATTGAAAAAGGACGTCGTTATTTTGCTCGACAGTATTACCCGACTCGCTCGCGGCTATAACAACCTGCAGCCGGGGCGCGGCCGGATCATGTCCGGTGGTGTCGAGGCCAAGGCGCTCATGAAACCGAAGCGATTTTTCGGGGCAGCTCGCAACGTGGAAGAGGGGGGCAGTCTAACTATTCTCGCCACTGCCCTGACCGATACTGGTAGCCGAATGGACGAAGTGATTTTCGAGGAATTCAAAGGCACTGGAAATATGGAGCTGCATCTCGATCGCGCGTTGGTGGAAAAACGAATGTATCCGGCGATTCACCCGCTACAAACCGCCACTCGCCGGGAGGATCTACTCTATCATCCGGACGAATTGGAACGGGTGCATGTATTGCGGAAAACAATGGCCGCGCTTCCTCCAATCGAAGCAATGGAAATTCTGATTTCAAATCTTCAAGCAACGAAAACGAATGCCGAGTTGCTTCTGGCGGGACTGCGGTGATCGCATCGGTCAGACAGTTGGCGGAGCTAATTCCGCTGGTCGAACGAAACGCGCGAGTCGCAGTCGACATTGAAGCAGACAGCCTGCACTGCTATCGAGAAAAGCTTTGCCTCTTACAAGTCAGTCTGCCCGAGGGTGACTTTCTTATTGATCCCTTGGCCGGAATTAATTTGTCTTTGCTCGCCGCCCTGCTTGCAAAAAAGGAGATTGTCTTGCACGGCGCAGACTACGATCTACGAATGCTGCGCCGCGGTCTGGCTTTTCAACCAGCACGCGTTTTCGATACTATGATCGCCGCGCGTCTACTCGGTTTGCGCGAGTTCAGTTACGCTGCTCTGGTCGAAAGATACTTTGATATCCAGCTGACGAAGGGCTCCCAAAAGGCCAATTGGGCCCAGCGACCGCTCTCATCACAGATGGAACGCTATGCCCGCAACGACACGCATTACCTGTTGCCGTTGGCGCGAACGCTCGAACAGCAGTTGAAAGAATGTGGCCGGCTGGAGTGGTTTTTTCAATCTTGCGAGCGCGCAATCCTAGCAGCAGCGACTGACCGCGAGCGCGACGCGGAAGAAGTTTGGCGGATTCGTGGCTCGGGGGCTGTGCGCGGACGGGCCGCAGCCGTACTTCGAGCAATTTGGAATTGGCGAGAAATGGAGGCGCAGCGGGTGGATCGCCCGCCATTCCACATCTTGCGCAATGAGCAGTTAACCCAAGCGGCGGAAACGGCAGTCAAAGGAAAGA
>QHNB01000087.1 GCA_003217965.1 Verrucomicrobiota bacterium
CTGCTTCTAATGCAACCCGGGTATTACCGCGTCGTCCCCATGCACCCTTCACGGGCTCAAACGCCTTCGAATATGCTCGAATCAATCTCTCTTGTTCGTCGGGAGAAAGCACGATCACCCCGCTCTTCTCATTCGGATAACCAAGCGTTGCAAAAATCTTTCCGCCTACCCGAAAATCGGGATGTCCCATGTGGGCGCCCTCTGACACTTCAGGCAAGCTGAGAGCGATACCGCGAAAATCGTCAGCCGTCACGTTAACAATTCATAGGTTGTGATCTCCAGCACATGGTTGTCGAGATCGCGGAAATAAATCGAATGGGATATTTCGTGATCTTCGAAGGTAAAGGGAATCCCCCGCCGTTTAAGCTCGTCCTGTGCGGCAAGAAAATTTTCGCGATCGGCGCGGAAGGCCAGGTGTAGCATACCGGCCGGTTTCGTCGTCCCTTCTTTTGCGTCGGAACTTCGCGTCGGGAAAAGCGCAAGTGCGGTTGTGCCTTTGCCTATGAAGGTCGGGACTTCATTCCATCTTCCTTCATAACGTCGCTCCAAACCCAAGACGTCGGCATACCAAATGGCTGCGCGCTCCACATCGGCTACGGCCAAAGCCACGTGATCGATTCCTTCAATTTCCATAAACAACTAAGTAGATCGAACTAATGCGGCGTTCGCCATGACGCTCCAGGGCGTAGTTCGCCCGGACATAATACAACCAATGAATCAATTAGCTTTAAGCTCATTGTTCGTAGTCATGTGGTGAACGAGCAGATCATCTTACCTAGTTGGTTTTTCAATTATGCAATATCAAATTGCAATGAGCGCACGCGAGAAATCCAACTCGCCAGAGCAAAAATATTACTCCCGTCAGATGAGTAAAACGACATTTCTTTGCCGCGTCTCGGAACACATGTGCGGCAGACAGATTTTGTAATCTGTGTTCCTCCTTTAATGGATTGGCGCAGGCCCGGAGGATCGATCTCCACGCCTCAACGTTTTCAAGGACGAGCAAGATCACGACCCCATGGACCATGGCGGCCTGACAACGTCTTAATCATTAAACATCTCGACCCTACTCGCTTCAGCACCTCGCTACCTCGCAAGCCATTCAATGCGACTGAACAGCAACCGCGACCATTCCGGCCCGCGATATAAGCAAGGAAAGGAATCAAGTTTATGGCAAAAATCGTCAAAGTTATCGAGGTGATGTCAGAATCATCGAAAAGTTGGGAAGATGCCGCCCAGAATGTGGCGAGCGAAGCCTCCAAAACATTGCGCAATATTCGTTCGCTCTACGTGAAGGAATTCACTGCGACTGTTGAAGGAAATAAGATCACAAGTTATCGCGTGAATGCGAAGGTAACATTCGAAATGGAGCGGAGCCGTTGATATCCGCGCAAGCTGATAGGCCGGTCGCAACTATTAGGCACTAATCACTTCAGAAGCGGTGACTGAATCTTGATCGGGGCCTGTAACTTTGACCTCAGATCTTCGGTTGTCCCCTGGCTCAAACATTCGGTCGCCACACGACCTCGGCGTCCTCCTCATATTGCATGAGCGGGACGGAGGCCGTCCCTCCGCTCGTCATATTCGCCACGGTGATTCTCTTCCGTGGCGGATCGACGAAAGGTAAGGGTGATTGACCTCAATCGCCCGAGAATATCTGTAGCGGCAGTCTCTGACTGCCGTTCCGTTTTGATTCGAGCTGTGGCTTTCTGGAAGCACCTAGCGAAGGATTAAGCGCATTGATTTGGCGTAGGACACGGATTGAACCACACCTGATTTTCCGCCGCGATTGTAGAAGAGGCAGTTCACTCGTGATCGCACGGCACGAGGCACCAGTAACTCGAAATATCCTTCGGCACCGCTTCTGGTCGCAGCTATGATCTGCGGGGACGCAGTCGTCACCGACGACAACCAAGGCGGCCCGACATTAATGTGCGCAGCCGTAACGCTCGCCTCTGCCACAGGCTTGCCTCTTTCATCGACGATATAGACGATAATTGCAGGACTCGGAGTAGCGGCCGCGATCCCAAAGATCGTGTAACAGTACGAGAGCAACTGCGAACCCTCGATTGCCCTTTTCCCGCAGTTTTCGTAGCCAATGCGCGGAGGACTGTGTCACATTTGCCTCGGTTGACGCTGAACACGACAACCGCAATCGCTCGCCGGTTACAAAAATCTGTTGCGGAACTGCCGCATTGCCGGCCCGCGCGATCTTGCGGAGGAGAAGATTGCTCGCACGTCAGGACCGCAGATTGCCGAAGAAAATCGCCGAAACGTCAATCGTTGCGACGACAGCCGTGTGCGCCAGCAGGACGAACTCGTCCTGTGACGAGCCGGTTGCCAATCGTCTGGAAGAATTTGGTGTGGGGCCGGCAAGATCGGCGAAGCGTCAGTCTGCTCAGAGAAAACTCTCTAATTCCCTTCTACTTCAAATCTTCAGTTACGCCGCTCGACTCGCTCGCAATATTCGAACTTCGATAGTCGCTGGTCGCTTCAAAGCCACTCCCAGGATTTCAGCCAGTAGCGTGACTGAAGATCTCGAAACACCAAAGCCTTCGCTTGTCTCGTGGAACCGTTCCCCTCCACTCTTAGAATCATTCGATAGTTCGTGCCCGCTACAATTTGCTTCTCCGCACTGGAGACACTAGTGAGCTTCAAAGGAATAGCTTCGCGTTTGGCCTCTGCAGTTACGGCAAAATTAGCCGCGGCCATAACGTCCCTATTAAGTTCGGCAGGCGCGTATCCGCCAGGAAGGCTCTTCGGAACAAAATCGTGGGCCGCAACCACAAAACTCCCGAGAAACGCGCTGAGGAGTACCATCAGGCGGAGCGAACGTGCTTTATTCACGCGCGACTCAGTTGATTTGCTATTTCGCTCAGAAACCAATATACCACTCAAGTAGTCAACACGTCAGCTACCGGTGGCAAGCCGGCTGTTTCCCTTCCAGGTCGACACTACGGAAATGAAAAAGAAAAACGCAATGGAAAGATTAGTGAAACCTCCGACAACCACCGCACCAAGAGGTGCAGGAATGCGCTCCGCCAGCGGTGCCAGGAGCGAAAGAACACCGAAGTTAGCCAGCACCGTCCAACGCGGATAAGCTGTCTTGCCGAGCAGAACAAGTAGTAGAAGAAGGACCGCCGCGATGTAAGCCGGCGCAGCTGCCAGATTATAAGCAAACTGCCAATAACTGCGCAAACTATCGATCAGTTCTGGTGCAACCGCGCCGACAACGGCCGAATACTTGATCGCAAGACCACGAGGGACCCACAAGGCGTGAACTGCGCCGCCGATGACCATGGTCGAAGCGAGAGCGAGAAATACAAGGCGGCCCAGAACGGGACTGCGGCCAATCATGTTTTCGCGAACATGCCAGCAACCGATCAGACACAAACAAGCGGCTACAGGTCCGACCAGGCCCCCGCCAAAAAGGCGGGTCCGAGAAGCTTGCTGAAGAACTCTCAGCATTCCTTCATGGAAAGTCGCGCCTGATCCCCCGTGGCCGTAAAACAGCATGTCGCCGCAGAAGAATAACAGCGCGCCGGCGACTCCGGCCAATCCCGTCCAGCGTTTGAATGTCAGCTCGGTTTCCATTTAGTAAATCCCCGCCTAGCGTTTCGGAGAACCTTCGTTTTTCTTCGCCCACAGGACTTCGACATAATGAACAGAATCCACAAAATATGTTTCTGAAAACATTCTGATTATTCCGTTAATTCTGTCGGTAGTCTCGCGCTGCCACTTTTTTCTTTGTTATCTTCTGTTAAACCCGTTGAGATGAATGGGACAGAAGGAAACGATTTCTCTTTGAGATCCTTAGCCAAGTCCTTAGAAGGCAAAGTACTTCCGCTTCGAACCATGCTGAAGTTCTGTTCCAACCTTACTGTCCACGTGATCTTACCAGATTAAAGAGGTGCCAAGCGCGAAGACAGCTCGTCAATAACGTAGAACCTCGATCAGTTGAACCACGGCTAGGCCAGGCTGATTCATGCCAAAGCACTAATCAAGCGATCGAGAAAGATACTCTGGGCCGGATTGATTTTGGTTTCAGCTAGTTCGACCGAGAAAAACTCCGCCCGATCTATTTCGGGGAATCGCGCGAGCTTGCCCGAACGGGGCGGCCACTCCATTTCGAAGGTGTTGGATGACAATCTGAAATCGTCTCGTAGGTCGCCTTCCACTGCCCAGGCGTGAACCGTTTTGCCCCCTTTTTGCTTCACCGATCCAAGATCGATCAACTTGCCCGCGGGTGCGGCAATACCCAGTTCTTCTTCAAATTCCATCCTTGCCCGCGAAACCGGATCTTCACCCTCACCGATCTCGCCCTTTGGTATTGTCCAGCACCCTCCATCTTTGTTTCGGAAATAAGGTCCGCCGGGATGCGCAAGCAATACCTCCAGTGCGTCTCCTTTCTTGCGGAACATGAGCAGCCCCGCACTTGTTCTTGACCGCTTCATTGGATCAATGGTGGGAGAGAGACGAAAAGCCTAACGCGGTCGGAGGAGGAAGCAGGCGATAATGACGATGATCAACGCTAATCCGATCTCGATGGTTGCAACGACGGAACCAGCATGGCCGGGCTGATAGGCGGTCGCAACCATGTTCATCGAAACCCAAATGAGTGCTGCCCCCACTAGTACTCTAATCATAGAACCATTTTTCAATCTTTGGTGTCTGCTGACCCTACTAGTACCTGACCATTGCCCGGACTCTAGTTTCCGCGAGGGAAATGAAAAGCTTCGGTCTCAAGCAATGGCGTTGTAGCGTCCGCGGCTCACAGCGGACACCTTGTTTCGGGCTTCCGTTTCTGCTTTTCTGATTAGGTTCTTTACGTGTTCTGCTCCTGGTCTCCGGTTATCGCGATCCGACGTTTTAACTAATCCGCCCCTCGTCGAAATCGATAAGATCGGGAATGGTCACGATATCGGTGCGATGTTCGATTCCGTGCTTCTTTTTCGCCCGCTCCAATGTCGGGGCAGCGAAGTCGCGCCAGCCGAGCTTGGAGCCGAATGAGTTCCAAAGCATCAGATCGAACTCCCGCGGGCGCCGGCCGCTCTGCCAGCACCACTCCAGAATCTCCTCGTCCGTCCCGCCCTCGAGCACGCGCCTGGTCAGGGCGGCGTAGTCCACCCCGAGGAACGCGCAGCACGCGCCGTCGGCCGCGTGCGCCTTTCCCAGGTTCTGGTGATAATCGGTTCCAAGCTCGCCTTGGGCATGAAGGCGGATCTTATCCAGCATGCGCGGGAAATACATCATCCCGCCGACCATCTCTTTCGGGCTTTTCGGGCAACGGTTCATACTCGCACAAGTAGACCGATACCTGCTCACCTTCAAACAGTCGCAAAGGGATCGCCCAGAGAACCTAATTGCTGAAAGGCCTTGACCTTAGAAACCGCAAACCGGTACCATCCGCGGCTCTCGGCCGTAAAGGAGCTACCTATGAAAATGAAATATATCTCTTGTGTTCTCACTCTTGCTTTACTCTCGATCTCATCAGTGGTTTTTGCCGCTGAGGGAATCGAAAGACTGGATGAGGCGTGGCGAAAAGCGATTACATCAAATGATCTCAACGCAGTCGTCGCATGCTATGCCAAGGACGCGGTGCTGTGGACTCCAGACGCCGTGCCCGCGAAAGGAGAGGAGGCGATTCGCAAATCATATTCCGATTTGCTCGCCGCCAATACCGTCACGAACGCGTCCCTGACGAACACTCATTATCAAATGTGCGGCGATTTGTCGATCGGCTGGGGCGAATTTACCCTATCCCTCTCGCCCAAGTCTGGAGCCAATCCGACGATCCTATCCGGCCGATTCACCGTCGTGGCGAAGAAGGAAGGCGGCAAATGGGTTTATATCGTTGATCATGCGTCAGCTAACCCCGCGGCTACTCCATCGCCGGCGCCGTAATCAATAGGTCCAGGTCGGTTAAGCGTAAGCGAAGTATGGCGTCGCTTCCGCTGGCACCTTCCGTGCCTCTTACTTTTGCAGTCGCGGATTCCATCATCGGCCCCGACTGATTTCCCTTCGTTTCTTCCAGCTTTCCCTGCTTCGTCGCAATATCCATAATATCCTGCGCCTAAATTGGGTGAAATTGTGTCAGGACTCTCTCGATCGTGGTGGCATGGGCTGTTTGTTCTCGCGGCAATCGCGGGTGCCAGTGTTCTTACATTGATTTCGCTCGGCGATCTCCGTCGCGAAGCTCCTGTGCCGGACAATCGGCCGATCGAGTCGCAGATCCCAGGATACGCCACGTCGAATGCCTGCCGCGCATGCCATCCCGGAAATTATGCGAGCTGGCACGCATCGTTTCATCGCACGATGACGCAGGTCGCGACAACCGCGAGTCTTCCGAACATGGACAAGCTTGAACTCGCCTTCAATGGTCGCGACTACAAAGTCGAGCAACGCAACGGCGCGTTCTTTGTCCGGCAGCGCCCTCAAGGCGGCAATTATGGCCAAGCACAGCAAATCGTGCTCGTGACCGGTTCGCACACATTACAAATTCTCTGGCTCGAAACCGGCCGGGGCCGCACCCTCGAACAATTTCCTTTCGCCTACATCGTCGCCGAAAAGACGTGGGCGCCAACTAGTGAGACATTCCTGATTCCACCGGAGCTGAAAGAATATTACTCAATCGGCGCGTGGAATGGAGCCTGAATTGATTGCCACGTCACACAGGGCCAGTCGCGTTTCGTGAAGGGCAGCCAATGGGATTCGCAGGTCGCGGAATTTGGAATCGCATGCGAAGCCTGCCACAGCGAAGGCCACGAACACATCGAGCGCAACCGCGATCCGATCCGTCGTTTCAAAATTCACCTCACGACCAAATCCGATCCGACCGTGACCAATCCGAAGCGCCTCACGGCCCCGGACTCTGGGCTCGATTGTGGCCAATGTCACAGCGTTTGGGCCTTCAACAACATGGCCGATAAAATCGATTTTAACCGGCACGGCGCGAGCTTTCGGCCCGGCGCGAGCGACCTCAAACAACGTTTCGTCGTTCAACCGAACACGCAGGATCACAGCGAGCAGAAGGATTTTATTCGCCGCACCGAGCCCGACTTTTTCAGCAACCGCTTTTGGGGCGACGGGATGATTCGTGTGACCGGACGCGAATTCAACGGTGTGCAAGCCTCTCCTTGTTTTCGCGGCGGCGAATTCTCCTGCATTTCCTGTCATGAGATGCATCTCGAGACGCCGCGCAGCGTGAGCCTGAAAACCTGGGCCCGGAACGGCCAGTTGAAACCGAAGATGGATACTGATCAGGCCTGCCTGCAATGCCACCAAACGATGACCGCGAAAATCACCGAGCACACCCACCACGCTTCAGATTCACCCGGCAGTCGCTGTTACAACTGCCATATGCCACGCACTACATTCGGGCTGCTGCACGCGATGCGCAGTCATCAGGTTTCCTCGCCGAGTGTGAACGAAAGCGTTGCCTACGGTCGGCCCAACGCCTGTAACCTTTGCCATCTCAATCAGACGCTGGCCTGGACCGCCCATAACCTACACGCCTGGTATAACCAGTCCGTGCCGCAGTTGTCATCAGACGACCAGACGATTGCCGCTGCAGTGCAGTGGATTGTTAAAGGCGACGCTGGACAACGCGCCCTTATCGCCTGGGGAATGGGTTGGGAGCCAGCTCAAAAAGTCGCAGGTCGTGATTGGCTTTACCCCTATCTCATTTACAGCATGAGTGATCCCTATGCCGCTGTCCGCTTCGACGCCTGGAAATCATTGCAAACTTTGCCCGGATTTTCCGATTTCCCATTTAACTACACCTCGGACGATCGCGCGCTCAGCGAAACGGCCACGCGTGCTATTAAAAAATGGTTCCGCACGGTGCGCGATGTGAACTCGTTCTTTGCGCCCGAGACCGGCCTCGATTCGAGTGGCCGCTTTCGACAAGATATCTTCCAACGACTTCGGACTGAGCGTGACGACAAGCCGATTGTGCTTGCGGAATGAATTGAGGTTCTTCCCTTATGGTTAAGGCCGACCGGCATCTTCGCTTTGGCTGGTGGTCTCTTCTCGTCTTTCTCTCTCTGGGCTTAACCCTCGAGAGTTTGCACGGTTTCAAAGTCGGCTGGTATCTCGACGTGGGAAACGAAGTACGCCGGCTTATGTTCACTCTCGCGCACGCACATGGAACACTCCTCGCTCTGGTCAACATTGCGGCCGGGCTGACCGCGCGCAATGTCGATGGTTTCGAACTTAGACCGTCCGTTTCGTTCGCCCTGATCTGGGCCGCAATCTTATTGCCAGCTGGATTCTTTCTTGGAGGGATCGTGATATACGACGGCGATCCGGGGCTCGGCGTCTGGCTCGTACCAGTCGGCGCGCTGTTACTGTTTTATGGCGTCGTTCGCGTCGCGCTGGATCTATCAAACCTCAGGTAGCCAGGAGAAAAACACGCGTTGCTCTGGAAACGAACGTAGGACGTCGAATTCGAACTAGGCTGAGATTGGCATCGATGATGTTGCTTCTGGCCGATCTTCAGGGATAAGGGGCCACGTCAGCGGCGCTGAACGACGTATCTCCTGGTCAAATGGCACGGAGTGGACGCGTGAACCATCCCGCTACAGATCTGAGTTCAGCCGGCCTTAGCGGACGCTGGTTTCACGATGGGCGTCAATAACGAACGAATTCGGCCACAGAAGTAGTGGTTACATCGCTGATCACCGCGAATTAGTGATCCCCTCCTTAGGTATAAGAGGCCACGTCAGCCATGGAGAACGGCGTATCTCCTGGTCGATTAGCACAGAGTGGCGTCGCTAGGTAGCGGCGAATCAAAGTAAGCAAGTTACT
>QHNB01000088.1 GCA_003217965.1 Verrucomicrobiota bacterium
GATGGGGTTACGAATGTGCTCACCACTCATTATAGATGAGGGAGCGCACTTGGCTCCCATCCGTATCCAGTGATGGTACGCGATTTTCAGCGGGTGATCGGGGTTGAAACGCGCCGGCAAATTTTGGAACGCGAAGAACGCCTGCCCGACTTGCTCGTGGCCTGCGTCGGTGGCGGGAGCAATGCCCTTGGTTTGTTTCATCCTTTCCTAAACGATTCCAGCGTGCGTCTCGTCGGAGTCGAAGCCGGTGGTGAAGGCATTCGCTCGGGGAAACATGCCGCACGTTTTCAAGGCGGTAAGCTCGGCGTGCTGCAAGGCACAAAAACGTTCGTTCTGACAAATGCCGATGGCCAAATCGAGCTGACCCATTCGGTTTCGGCCGGACTGGATTATGCCGCTGTTGGTCCGGAGCACAGCTTTTTGCGCGATCTTGGCCGGGTGGAGTACCATTATGCCACCGACCAAGAAGCGCTCGCCGGTTTCAAGTTGTTGTCCGAAATAGAAGGAATCATTCCGGCTTTGGAAACCGCGCATGCCGTCGCTTACCTGGCGAAAGTTGCGCCGCGCTTCGACCGGAACGCGATCGTAGTCATGAACTGTTCTGGACGAGGCGACAAAGATGTTGCAACGGCAGCGAAGCATTTTGCGACGCCCCAAGCGCCTCCATGAGAAGCATGACCGGATATGGCCGCGGCGAAGCGGAGTGCGAAGGGGCGAAATTAAGCGTCGAACTCAGCACGGTGAATCGCAAGCAGAGCGAGATTGTGATTAACTTGCCGCGCGATCTGGCCGAGCTCGAAGCGCGAATCCGGCAGGCCATCAATGCCCGTATCTCCCGCGGACGAACCAATGTTCTGGTGGCTCTGCATCAGGGTAGTAACGGAACGCGGCGGCTTGCACTGGATGTATCCCTGGCGCGCTCCTACCACGACGCCATGCGCGCGCTACAAAAAGAGCTCGGCGCGCCCGGTGAAATCACTATCGACACCGTGTTGCAGGCACCAGGAGTGATGCGACCGCCAGAAGAGGCAATTGATTCGGACAAGGCGTGGCCGGCCGTGCAACGCGCTCTGGAACGGGCGCTTGACGATTTAATCAAAATGCGGGAGCGCGAAGGCAAGCATCTGGCTCAGGACTTGATTCGGCGGTTGAAATCAATTCGCCGCCAGCTCAAGGAAATTCGGGCGCTCCATCCCGAAGTCGTAAAGAAAATCCGCGCCGCGCTCCTGGAACGAATTGAGAAGGCCGGCTTGGCCACAGATGGCGCAGACGACCGCGTGGCCAAGGAAATTTTTCTTTTTGCCGATCGCTCCGATATTTCCGAGGAGCTGACCCGCCTCGAAAGCCACGTCGCGCAATTTGCCCATCATTTGCGCAAGCACGAACCGGTTGGCCGCGCCCTTGAATTTATTATCCAGGAGATTTTTCGGGAATTGAATACGCTGGGCGCGAAAGCAAACGATGCCGCAATCGCGCAGCGCGTCGTCGGGTGCAAAACGGAGTTGGAGAAAATTCGAGAACAGGTGCAAAACGTTGAGTAATCGATTCACCCGCTACGGCATTCTGTTTGTCGTTTCTGCCCCCTCTGGCGCGGGAAAGACCACGCTCTGCGATGCGCTCCGGCAAACGCCCGATTTCGTTTACTCCGTTTCGTGTACCACCCGGCCACCGCGCGCCGGGGAAATCGAAGGAGAAGATTACATTTTCCTTCCGGTCGAGGAATTTTTAGCTCGAGGCAAAGCGGGTGAGTTTCTGGAGCACGCCAAGGTGCATGAACATTATTATGGAACTTTGCGCGAACCATTGATCGAAAATCTGAAAAACGGCGTGGACGTGCTTATCGATATCGATACCCAAGGCGCGGCGGCGATCCGAAATTGCGGTGATGATTTTGTCCGGCGCTGCCTGGCCGATGTTTTCATCATGCCACCTGATCTCGAGGAATTGCGGCGGCGATTAACCAAACGCCGGACGGAAACGGCCGAGCAGATCGAGCTGCGGCTGCAAAACGCCGCGCGTGAAATGCAGCTTTGGCGCGACTACCGTTACACCATCATTAGCAAATCGATGGAGGAAGATTTGCAGAAATTCCGGCAGATCATGGGGGCGGAGCGAATCCTCAGCCGTCGATTAATTTTGCGGTAATATTCGTTTGTTAGGCAGTCACTATGGCGTCTGATCGAAAATCAAAAACAAAAGGCCAGAAGACGATCGTGCTTGGTGTGACCGGTTCGATCGCAGCTTACAAATCGGCCGAGCTGGCCAGTCTGCTGGTGAAACAAAGTCACGATGTCTTTGTCGTGATGACGGAGGACGCGGTCGAATTCATCACGCCGCTGACCTTGCAAACGCTCTCGAAAAATCCGGTGACGACCAGTTTCTACAACGAGAAAGAAAACTGGCGCCCGGGCCATATCGAGCTGGCCGACGAGGCTGACCTGCTCTTGATCGCTCCGGCGACGGCGCATATCATCGCAGAGCTCGCGCACGGTCTGGCTCATCATCCTCTGACCGCGATTGCGCTCGCCACCCGCGCGCCGATTTTGATCGCGCCTGCGATGAACGGGAAAATGTGGGAGCACGCCGCGACGCAGGAAAACGTGGAGAAATTGAAATCCCGCGGGGTCGAGTTTGTTGGCCCGGAAGCAGGGATGCTGGCGTGCGGTTACGAAGGCGTCGGTCGTCTGTGGAAGGTCGAGGACATCGCCTTTCGAGCCGAATTTCTCGTCCGCCAACATGACCGGTTGATCGCGTGAAGTTTGTTGTCACGGCTGGCCCGACCCGCGAGCCGATCGACCCCGTTCGTTTTCTCAGCAACCGCTCGTCCGGAAGAATGGGCTATGCGATCGCGAGCGCAGCCATTGAGGAAGGTCATGAAGTCACTCTGATTTCTGGTCCGGTCGCTCTTTCGCCGCCACCCGCAGCAAAAGTTATTCGGGTAACGACGAGCGATGAAATGTACAAGGCGGTACACGGCGCGCTCGCAAAGGCCGACGTGCTCGTGATGTGCGCCGCCGTTGCCGATCACAAACCGGTGGCAGTGGCCAAAGAAAAAATCAAGAAGCGTGACCAGCCACTTTCGCTCGAGCTCATTCCGACGCGGGACATCTTAAAATCTCTGCCGGAAACGCGCGATTATTTCGTCGTCGGCTTCGCCGCCGAGACGAACGACGTAGAAAAACACGCCTGGGAAAAGCTCCGGCACAAAAATTGCAACATGATTGTGGCAAATGATGTCAGCAGTTCAGCTATCGGGATGGAAAGCGACGAAAATTCGGTCGCAATTTTTCTGCGCAACGGCGAAATGAGAAAAATTTCGCGCGCGCCAAAAGAAAAGGTCGCACGCGCGCTTGTGAAAATAATTTTGGAAACATCAAAAAAGTTTTGACAAAAAAATCGCGAGGATGAATGACTCGTGTAAGTGAAGTCATTGCAAATCCTTCACAGACCCACCGCGATTGCGGATTGAAAGGGGGGATAGTCGATGCCAGCAAAGAGAAAAAAGGCCGCTAAGAAAAAGGCAGCTAAGAAAAAGAAGCACTAAGCTCCTAGTGCGCTTCACGGCAGCGATTGACTCGCTGCCACAATCCAAATTCAACCCGGGAGGAGGATCGATTTCTCCTCCCGGTTTTTCTTTTGCCATGTTCTGGTGAAAGTTTTGGCGACAACATCAAGCCAATCGTTAATGTTTCGCATGAGGCATTATCTCGATGCCGCCGTCGCGGCGGCGCGCGGCGCGGGCGAGATGTTGCGGCACAATTTCGAGCAGCCGTTACGGGTGAGCACGACGATGAAGCACGACATCAAACTCGAGATCGATGTCCGCGCTCAAGAGTTGATCGCCCGCCTGCTCTTAAAAGAATTTCCACAGCACGCACTCTATGGGGAAGAGGGAATCGTCGGCGACCAAGCAAGTGAGTTCCAATGGGTGGTCGATCCGTTGGACGGCACCGTGAATTATTTTTATGGGATTCCGCATTTTTGCGTCTCAATCGCGTTGCGTCATGAGGCCGAAATTATCGTAGGTGTGATTTACGATCCGATCCGCAATGAGCTTTGGACCGGACAAAAAGGAGAAGCGCCGACATTAAACGGGCGCAAATTCCGGGTCAGCGAACGAGTGGACCTGGCCGAGGCAGTAGTTTCGGTCGGGCTCTCCAAGACCGGCATTACGATCGAGGCGGGAGTGCCACTGCTCCAAACAATGGTCCATCGCGCGCGCAAGTGCCGGCTGCTCGGGAGCGCTGCTCTCGACATGGCCTACGTCGCTTGCGGCCGGATGGATGCCTATATCGAGCAGGGGATCAGTTTGTGGGACGTCGCAGCCGGTTGGATTTTGGTGGAAACCGCGGGCGGTTCGGTCGAGATGACGCCGCGCACAGACATGAAAGATCGTTATAGCGTGATTGCATCCAATGGTGTTATCGACTTAAAACTTTGATCGCATGATTCGCTGCGGGATTGGATACGACACACATCGACTGGCCGAAGGACGCAAGCTTATCCTGGGCGGGGTTGAGCCAAGGCGACATCGGCCATCATTTTCCGAATACAGATCCTTCCATTCAGGGCATCAGCAGCCTGGAAATTCTCAAGCGCGTCCGCGTTATCCTCGCGGAGAATAATGCGCGCATGGTCAACGTCGACGCAACTTTGATCACGGAAGCGCCAAAGATTCAGCCTTACATCATGGCGATGAGAAAAAAGATTGCCGGAGCGCTCGCCTGCGATCCTGTCAGCATTAACATCAAAGCGACGACGAACGAGGGCCTGGGAACGATCGGACGTGGCGAGGGAATGGCGGCGATGGCCATCGCCCTAGCGGACGATCTCTAGGTTCAATGACCTGTTTCTTTTTTGCGTCGTCAGCGGCCGTTGGGCGCAGACGAGAACTGGCGCTTAATTAAATCGGCGCACCCTTTTGGACCCGTCTCGTATGCCGACACGATTCTTCGACACCTACACCCGAGAAGTGCGCGAGTTCGTCCCGCTCAATCCGCCGAATGTTTCCATCTATACTTGCGGACCGACCGTTTACAGCCGCGCCCACATCGGCAACTTTCGCGCTTACATTTTCGAGGATTTGCTGCAGCGGCATTTGGAATCGCGTGGCTATCGCGTCCACCGGGTGATGAATCTCACCGATGTCGACGACAAGACAATTCGTGGTGCACGCGAAGCCAACGTCTCACTCGAGGAATACACCAAGCCCTTCAAAAAAGCCTTCTTTGAAGATCTCGAGACCCTGCGGCTCAAGCGCGCCGACGAGTTCCCCGCTGCCACGGAATCGCGCTATATCGCGCGCATGATCGAAATGATTAGCCAATTGCGGGCGCGCGACCTGGCCTATCAGGCCGAAGACAAATCCGTCTATTTCCGAATTAAAAAGTTTCCGAATTACGGAAAACTGGCGCACCTGAATCTGGACGAGTTGCGACCAAGCGGCCGGGTCCGAACGGACGAATACGAAAAGGAGAATATCGGCGACTTCGCTCTCTGGAAGGCATGGGATAAAGAGGACGGGGAGGTAGGCTGGGATTCGCCCTGGGGGCATGGCCGGCCGGGCTGGCACATCGAATGCAGCGCCATGGCGACGGCGTTACTCGGCGATGAAGTCGATATTCACTGCGGCGGGGTCGACAATATCTTTCCTCACCATGAAGCGGAGATTGCGCAAAGCGAAGGCTGCACCGGAAAAAAATTTGTGCGTTACTGGCTGCATTGTGCGCATCTGCTGGTCGACAATCAGAAAATGTCAAAGTCGCTCGGTAACTTTTACACACTGCCGGACGTGACTGGCAAAGGGTACTCGGGTCGGGAATTGCGCTACGCCTTGCTGCGTGTGCACTATCGCGTGCCGCTGAATTTCACCTGGACCGGAATGGAAGAAGCGCGTCAAGCTTTGGCTCGAATAGACGAGTGGCGGCAGCGTTTAGCTGAAGTGACTGGATCGCAACGGCAATCCAACAATATCATTCAGCCGCGCGATGATTTTTCGAGAGCATTGGATGATGACCTCAATATCTCGGCCGCGCTCGGCTATTTGTTCGAAGTAATTCGACAGACGAATCGCGCCCTCGACGCCGATGAGCTGGGAGCAGACTCCGCTCGCTTCTGGCTCGATTGGTGGGAGAAAGTAAACCGAGTGCTGGCCGTGGACGAAGTAACATCAGTGGCGTTGCCCAAGGAGATCGAACTCCTGGCCAACCAGCGAACCGAGGCGAGGCTTGCAAAAAATTGGCGCGCAAGTGATCAATTGCGTGATGAACTAAGCGCCCGCGGTTGGGATGTGCGGGACACGAAAGAGGGACAGAAAATTACGCGTCGTGCCGGCATCCAGCCCTGAAGAAATTTTCGCGCCCGCTGAGTTTGTCGCCCTCGAGCACACAGCGCATTCCAAGCTGTTCGAGAATCAACGTTTTGTGTGGGAGGCGCTGAAACAGATCGCGAGTTATCTCCAGTTTCGCTTAAAACCGGCCATTCTCGGCCAGCTGATGGGCAAACCCTTTATTAGCAACACTGTCTTCGTCGGGGCTGGAACCATCGTCGAGCAAGGAGCGGTGTTAAAGGGACCAGCCTGGATTGGCGAGAACTGTCATGTTCGGAGTGGTTGTTACGTTCGTGAAAACGTCATCGTTGGCGACGGGGTGGTGATGGGGAATTCGTGCGAGTTCAAAAATTCCATCATCTTTGATGAAGCGCAGATTCCGCATTTTAACTACGTGGGCGATTCCATCGTTGGCTATCGCGCGCATCTCGGCGCTGGAGTGATCTTGTCGAATGTGAAACTCGATCATCAAGAAATTGCGGTGGCGGGACCAGACGGCGCCGTCGCCACAGGCTTGACCAAGTTCGGTGCAGTGATTGGTGACCGGGCCGAGATTGGATGCAATGCCGTGATCAATCCGGGCGCAATGATTGGCCGCGATTGCATCATTTATCCGTGCGCGAATGTTCGCGGTGTCTTGCCCTCAGGCAGCATTTTAAAGGTGCGACAGGATCACCAAACGCTTCTGCGGCGCGATTTACATTGAAAAGCTGAAGAATAAGATGCCCAGCGTCGTTATCGGCACCGCGGCGAAACAGGCCGGCAGGAGGCGCTGGATTACGCGAAATGGCGCGCTGGTTAGGGCCGGTATGACATTCAGCTGCCCGATGGAAACTGGAATGTGATCGAGACAATCGCGAATGAGGATTTGAAGCCCTTTATGTGAGGGGCGGCAGAGGTCCCTAATGCGCGCAGTTGAGCCAAACATTGTGGCCAAAATGGGCAAAAGTCGTCGCTCCGCAGCCATAAGACCAGATACCGTTTTCTTTGTCTTCAAACGCGCCGTCCTCTTCGAATAAGCGATTTTAATTTGCCCGGCCAGGAGGCGATGACAGCCGAAGGGGGCTGCGGGTCAGTTGCGCTTCAAATTCCGTATCTCATTCAGGATAAGATTTTGGATTCGTCGGCCGCGATTGCGCAGCGATCTCCATATCCCGGCGTCGACGAAATAAGTGAGCAGAATGCTGTCGCGCGTCTTTACTTCGGGTCCAACCGGATCCGCCGAATGCCACGTATCAGTTCCAACTGCAAAGGCGTAGCCGGTATTAGGCGCGAACGGCATCTGCCTCTTCTTCGGCTTTCTGCCATCGGGCAACACCTCGTGAAAAATGGTACCAATATGCCTTGTCGAGTTGTCGGGCGGCAGATAGAGCTGGACTGTGATGCCTTTCCACAGGCTGTCGGTATGTTTGAAGATGCGATACCCCGGAATGTCGCGCGTCAGAATTGGTACCGGATACATTCGTACGTTCGCGAAGTTCGTGCCGAACCGACGTTCCAAATCCGGCGCGAGTCGTTGAACGAAGGCCGCCTGAAGTTCCTTGGAGCGTAGGACGCTACCTGCCACGTCCCAGACTGCGCGTTTTCCTGGGGGCAAGTGGCGGACGTATTCGGGAAAAAGATCGATTTTGGCGCGCGTCGGTTTTCCGTCAGGTCTGCTACTTCCTACTTTGCTTTTCCCAGACATGGCGCGGTAATCGCTCGCGTCCGGCATCGCTTGCAGCATCGCTGCATAAAAATCTTCCGGAAAAACGCGATCGAATCGCAGATGGTGGAATGGCGTGTCGTCGGCGTGCGCGCTTTGTGCCGAGTCCACGACGAAATCGGTCAAGCTTCTGACTGACCATGAGTGTTTCATCAAATCTGTTCCTTTCATCGGGAGTCTAACTATACTGGTGGTCCGCTTTCGTGGGCATCATCGGCTTTTAATTGCATTTCGTCACAACTAACGCGCGCGAGGGCAATTTACCTCCCGTCGCTCAAGCGCAAGCATCAGCGGATCTCGGTGGACATATTCCTAATTGCGTACCTACAAAGGGTGGACTTCCGTCATATTTTGGTCACTTTCCGTTGACTTTCCGACCCGGTTTCTTGGCGGATGGGCGGGGATTCGAACCCCGGGTGCCTTTCGGCACACACGCTCTCCAGGCGTGCACAATAGACCGCTCTGTCACCCATCCCTGCGGCGGTTCACTGCCGATCATCTGAGGCTTCGGCGCTCAGATCGCCGCTGCCATCAAAGTTGCAATCGCCGGAACAATTCGTCGAGCGGCAGTTGAAGGCCGATAAAAAACTCCCCAAAATCGGCGAACTCTGCGCTCACTCGATCAAAACGCATCTGATAAACGATGGCTTTGATTTGGAACGTGTCACGCGCGAACAATGTGACGCCCCACTCCGCGTCATCCAGGCCGGTTGATCCGGTGATCAGTTGTTTCACTTTGCCGGCGAACTCGCGACCGACTTTGGCATGCCCAGCCATCAATTTTCGCCGCTCTTCAAACGGCAATGCGTACCAATTCCGCTGTTCACCTCGCCGTTTGCTCATGCAATAAAAACAAACCACCGGCCAGTCGGGCAGCGTTGGGTAAACTCGTTCCCGAGTGTAGTGCTTCATTCGCTCGGCAAAAGTATCCATGGCGGAGTCGAACTCGGGCGTGCCGGGCTTTAACTGCTGCTCCCGCTCCAGCGTCTCGGCGTACTGATCTGCGGTTGTTACGTATTCACTCTCTTCCGTCAGAGAGAGGTAACTGTAAACTGGTTCCAGAATTCCAGGTCCAAGGGAAAGAGTCAGGCGTTTCTCAAATGAATTGGCCGTGTGCAGATCGGGCGTGATCAACATGAAACCGATGTCCGCCTTTGGTGTAACGATGCTCAGCGTAAGCAATTGCGTGTTTTCAGTCGCGCGGACTTCCTGCGCGATTTCCGTAAGCGCGGTTTTGGCCTTGCGTTGCTCATCTCGGCTGAGGAGCTGCCACTGCGCAAAATCGATTCGATAAAAAAGATGCAGGCAGTGCCAGCCTTGTTCCGGAATAAGCCGCGGATTCTTATCGGCCATCGCGCTAGTGTGCGCCGCGCGGAAACGCGGTCAAGCCGGTGTGACCTTGGCCTTGGCTTGGGCCAGATGCGGAAGTAAGGCTTGGGCATCGGGATCGCGGGATTGGATTTCAAAAGGCTTGCGCCGTGCCGTCACTTGCCGACGATTGCGCGCTTCGTTAACAATCTCCGGCCCAAAAAAGAGGAGGTAGTTAGCCATGGCGGCGATGGCGGCGGCGCGGAACTGCATCGAGCCGGTGATGATTTGCAGGAGCAATAGCGCGGCAGAAAACCATGCAATCCATTTTACCTTCAATGGAAGTATATAAGCGAAATAGATAACGAGATCGGGATAGAAACGGGCAAAGGCGAAGAAGAGGGACGCGGTCAGCATGAAATTGGAGAAGGCGGTGCCGAAGAAAAAGGCGGCAACGGTTGTTCCAAGCATTCCTATTAGGAAAAATAGAGTGAGTTTGAATGCACCCCAGGCCGCTTCCAGTCCATTGCCAATCCACCAGAGAAAGAGCACGTAAAAGGCAACATTGGCCCAATCCGGCAACGGCAAAAAACTCGTCATCTGCGGAATGAAAATATAACTGACCAAACGCCAGATCTGGCCGTGGAGGACCGCCGCCGGATCCAGATCGAGAATCCGCAGGAATCCCGGGCTTAGTTTTTCGAGCAAAAAAGTGAGGGCGTTGAAGAAAGCGACGTAGCGAAGCAATCCGGGGATCGCGAGAAAACCGAGGGGGCGTTCGAGTTTATCGGGCCATGTCATTGTGGGCGGGATGCTAGCGAACACATCGCCTCTCTTCAAATTTATCGGGCGAAACCCTGACCACGGTTGCGTGGGCAAAGCCGACGTCTAGTTTGCCCGGTGCCGGCCGAGGCTCTCAAAACCACTCCACTGAAAGACGAGCACCTGAAGCTGCGCGCGAAAATGGTGCCATTCGGTGGCTGGCTAATGCCGGTGCAATACTCCGGGATCGTCGATGAACATCGAACCGTTCGGAGTGCCGTCGGAATATTCGATATTTCACACATGGGACAGTTCGTCGTCTCGGGAAACGCCGCGAGAGATTGGCTGAACAGAATCCTGACCAACAATGTCGCCAAACTCGGAGTTGGCACCGGTCAATACACCTTTCTGCTAAACGACCGTGGCGGCGTTATCGATGATCTGATTGTCTACCGAACAGGAGACGAGGAGTTCTTCTTGGTCGTGAATGCAGCCCGAGTAGATGAGGACTTTGACTGGTTACAAAAACATAAGCCGCCTCATTTGGAATTGCGAAATTGCAGCCCGCACTTTGGAGCGGTCGCCATTCAGGGACCTCGTGCGGCGGAGTTTTTTCGGGCGTGGCGCGGAAATGACAAAGAACCGCCTGTCCGCAATCAGATCGCGGATTTTACGTTTTCTGATAATGCAATTTCAGTTGCACGAACCGGGTATACTGGAGAAGACGGATTCGAAGTCTTCTTTCCGGCAGAGATTGCAACCGAGCTTTGGCAAGACGCATTGGCAACTGGTGGGAAATTCGGAATGAAACCGTGCGGCCTCGGCGCCCGCGACACTCTTCGACTCGAAATGTGTTACCCGCTCAATGGCTCCGATCTTTCTCCCGACCGCAATCCGATTGAAGCTGGTCTTGGGCTCTTCGTTGACTTGGAAAAACAGGATTTCATCGGTCGCCCATCATTGCTCGAGACAAAAACCAAAGGCGCACGGGAACGATTGATTGCATTTAAAATGAAAGAGAAAGGACCGCCGCCGCGACCGCATTATCCCGTCTTTGCCGATGGCAATCGCGTGGGAGAAATCACGAGCGGCACCCTTTCGCCAAGCTTGAACATCGGCATCGGTCTGGCGTATGTCTCAGCCGCCGCGGCGAAAGTTGGGACAGCGTTGGAGGTGGAAATCCGCGGTCAAAAATTTCCGGCCACGATCGAGAAAAAACCGCTCTATAAAAAACCATGAACGTTCCTGATGGTCTGCTTTACACCGAAAGTCACGAATGGATTAAGCGGGAAGCCGAAAACATCCGGGTCGGCATTACCGATCACGCCCAGGCAGAATTGACCGATGTCGTGTTCGTCGAGATTCCGAAGACGGGTCGCACGGCAGATGCGAAGGAGGCCGTGGCCGTGGTCGAATCGGTGAAAGCGGCAAGCGACATCTATGCGCCGATTAAAGGTACGGTTGTTGACGCAAACAAAGCGCTCGAAGCGAATCCGGCGCTCATTAACACGGATCCGTACGGGGAGGGCTGGATTTTTGTCCTGAAAATCGACAACCCGGATGATCTAAAAAACCTAAAAGCCGCCGCCGCCTACAAACAACAAATCGCCTAGGGGAAATCAGGAGCGAGACAGCGCCATGCCGCGCTATCTGCCAAAGAGCATTTGATCGACTGCTCGTATCAGATGTTCAATCGGCACCGGCGAAGCCAGAAAGCTGTAACCAGATAAGATGCCGGCGGAAAGGAATTCCGGCCCGGAAACAAACTGGCTTAGGCAAAGCAACGGAGTATCGCGCAGTTCGCAGTCGTTTTGAAGCCGCTGGGCGACGAGTTCGCCATCAGTGGAGGGCACACTCAGATCGACCATGATCAAGTCGGGTTGAAACCAGCGCGCAGCATGCACGGCGAAGGCCGCGTCATGCTCCTCCCGGATCGAGTATCGACCAATGCTTTCGAGGGCTTCGCGCACCGGCCCGGTGATGCGCGGTTCACGATCAATGATCAGGATTTTCTTGCGAACCTTCACAACGATGGGCGCTTGCGAGCATCGCTTGTGCCACTAAACGCAAGGCCGGATCTGACTTAATCTAACTCGCTAGACCAAGAGGTCGGGCGACCTTCGTCTATCGCTACCACAAACCGGCCACAATATTGACGGTGAGAGCGAGAATTACGGTGTTGAATGCGAATGACAGAATTCCGTGAAGAAGGGCGAGATTACGCAATTCCCCGGAAGTGACCTGTACATCCGAGACCTGACAGGTCATACCAATGACAAACGAGAAATACGCGAAATCGCTGTAATCGGGCGGATCTTGTCCTGGAAACAGCAGGCCGCCAGCATGTTTGTCACTGCTGGTCTCGCTGTCGCCATAAAACTCGTGCGCGTAGCGTAGCCCGAAGACGCTATGCATGAGGAACCATGACAGAATAACAGTAATGACGCCGAGCAGAAGATGGATGGTGAAACGTCCCTGGCTCTCTGATTTGGCAAAGCGAAGCAGGAACGCGACCGCCATCATCGCCGCCGAGGTCGCAATCACGACCAGCGCGAATATTAACCTGGTTCCCACATCCTGTCGCTTCGCGACCGCGCGAATTTCTTCTCGTGGAGTGAGCGCGATGGTGAGCCATATTAACACCAGAGAAACGAACGCGTAAACATCATAGGTTGCGAGCGAAACAGTCCAGAACGCGTGCGCTCGAAGCACCCCGGCGACCCCCGCCGCAATCAGTAAGCTGAGAACAACGCGATGGCGGGCGTCCAATCGAGCGATCGCTGCTACTGCCCGCATCATGCCGCGACAAAACGAAAAGCCGCCTACTTGCGCAAGCTAAACTCCATCTTCCCGGGAAGCGGCTGCGGAACTCGTGCTTTTTTCTGCCTCTCGCTATGCTTAATTCGTAATCCGCCATGCCCAATCAGGCAAAAAGACCAAGCAACGATCTGAGTTTCGAGGCCGCAATGGAGCGGCTCGAAAAAATCGTCGAAGAAATGGAATCCGGCAAAATGCTGCTGGAGGATTTGCTCGTTCGCTATGAAGAAGGAATGAAGCTGGTAAAAGTCTGCCAGGAACGGCTGGCGAAAGCGGAACAAAAAATTGAGATTATTACACGCGATTATACCGGGAAAACTTCCGTGAAAAATTTCGAGCCGGCAGAAGCGCAGATGGCACCGGCTAACGATGTTGAGGAAAAGGAACACGATGACACCAGTCTCTTCTAAGGCTACGACATGCTTGCTCGATGGCATTCGCGGGCCGGCAGACGTGAAAGCGCTTCGGGAGCAGGATCTTCCCCAACTTGCGCAGGAAGTCCGCGATGAGTTGATCAAGGTGCTCTCGCGAACCGGCGGGCATCTCGGTCCCAACCTTGGTGTCGTCGAATTGACGATCGCGCTCCACCGCGTTTTCGACACACCAAAGGACCGATTGGTTTTCGACGTTAGCCATCAAGGCTACGTCCATAAAATGTTCACCGGCCGGCTCGATCGCATTGGGACCATGCGGCAGTATCAAGGCCTGAACGGCTTTCTCTTGCGGACGGAGAGCGAACACGATTGCTACGGCGCGGGACACGCCGGTACCGCTTTGTCGGCGGGACTTGGAATGGCGGTTGGGCGTGATCTGCGAGGCGGCAATGAACACGTCGTCGTGGTCGCGGGTGATGCCGCGTTCACTTGTGGGATTAGCTACGAAGCGCTCAACAATGCTAAATCCCAGACGAAACGCTTTATCGTAGTACTCAACGACAACGAATGGTCGATCGCAAAAAACGTCGGCGCGATTTCTTCCTATTTTAACACTCTCACGACCAACCCGATGTATGCGGGGTTGCATGAGAAGGCGCGCCGCTTTGTCGAAGCCATCGCGGGCAAATCTGCGGTCGAGTTCGCGCACAAGGTGGAGGAAAGTGTCAAAGGTTTACTCGTGCCGAGCGTGATCTTCGAGGAGCTCGGCCTGCGCTACTACGGGCCGATCGATGGCCACGATATTCCTCTCCTGATCCGCACGTTCGAATTTCTAAAAACGCAGGATGAGCCGGTTTTGCTGCACATCCTGACGAAAAAGGGCAAAGGCTACGAACCCGCGATCAAGCAGCCGGATAAATTTCACGGACTGGGCAAATATAAACTGGAGACGGGGGAAACCGCGCCGACACCGACACCAACCTATTCCGAAGTGATCGGTAAAACGCTGGCAAAATTCGCCGACACGAACCGAAAGATTGTCGCGATCACTGCGGCGATGCCGAGTGGAACCGGTCTCGGGTTCTTTCAAGCCGCTCATCCTGATCGCTATTACGACGTCGGTATCGCGGAGGAACATGCCGCGCTGTTTGCTTGCGGCTTGGCTACGCAAGGATTGAAGCCGTTTCTGGCGATTTATTCCACGTTCTTCCAGCGTGCCTACGATATGGCCATTCACGACATGGCTATCCAAAAACTGAACATCGCTCTCTGCATGGATCGGGCGGGGTTGAGCGGCGATGATGGCCCGACCCATCACGGCTTGTTCGATATCGGATATTTGCGGCACATCCCGAATTGGGTGCACATGCAACCGAAGGATGAAGATGAATTTGCCGACATGCTTTGGACAATGGCAAATTACAACGCTGGTCCAATCGCCATCCGTTATCCGCGCGGGCCCGGAACCGGGGCCAAACCAAAGGCGGAACCGAGACTTCTCGAAATCGGCAAGGCGGAGGTGGTCAAACATGGGCGCGATGTTGCTATTTTCGGACTCGGCAACATGTTCGAACTGGCTGAAGAAGCCGCGAAGAAACTGGAAGAGATGGGAATCTCCGTTGCTCTAATCAATCCGCGGTGGATCAAACCGCTCGATACTGGGACGCTCGAATTCTTCGCGCGCAGTGTGGAAGTTGTCTGCACTATGGAGGATCACGTTTTGCATAACGGTTTCGGCTGTGCGGTAATGGAGCATCTCTACTCCCAGGGAATTCGAACCCCAGTAGTGCGGATCGGTTGGCCAGACGAATTTATCGAGCATGGTTCCGTTCCGATTCTGCGCCAGAAACACGGCATCACCGCGGACGCGCTGATCGAAAAAACTCTATCCTTGTTGCGTCAAAAACCTGCCGCGAAAACCAGCGCGGCGTGATCTGTCGGCTGACATTGGCCGCTGATTAAACGCAGCGATGGCTACAATCGAAGCGCGCGATTTGACGAAAGTCTATCGCACCTATCGCAAGGAAAGCGGGTTACGCGGGGCCATCAAAGGCCTGTTCTACCGACGCTATGATGAAACGCGTGCCGCCGATCGAGTGACATTTCAAATTGATGAAGGCGAATTCGTCGGTTTTCTCGGACCAAACGGAGCGGGCAAAACCACCGTGCTGAAAATGTTATCGGGATTGCTTAATCCGACATCAGGAGACGCGCGCGTGCTCGGGTTTGTCCCGTGGGAGCGACGCAACGAGATGAAGCGCCAATTCAGTTTGCTCATGGGGCAAAAGAATGCGCTGTGGTGGGATCTGCCAGCGCAGGAATCGCTCGAGTTAAATCGCGCAATCTACGGAATCGATCGGGATCGCTTTAAGAAGGTGGTCGATGGATTGAGCGAGCTGCTCGAGGTCGGCGACAAGATGAACGTCATGGTACGCGAGCTTTCGCTTGGTGAGCGGATGAAAATGGAGCTAATCAGCGCCCTAATTCATGAACCGCGGGTCTTATTTCTCGACGAACCAACGATTGGACTCGATGTCGTCAGCCAGAAACGGGTGCGGGAATTTTTGCGCGTTTACAATGAAGAGCACCGGATCGTGACGATGTTGACCAGTCATTACATGCAAGATATTCAGGAGCTGTGCGATCGAGTCATCATTATTGATCATGGAAAGATTTTCTTCGATGGCGCGCTCGATCGCATTATCGATCAGTTCTCCGCCACCAAAGTAGTTAGCCTGACTTTCGCTGAAGAAGCGGTGCGGGATTTTTCGGCGTTTGGCGAAGTGGTAGCGCAAACGCCGGTCTCAGTTCAATTGAAGGTGCCGCGGGCGAAGGTAACAGAGACGTGCCGCCGATTGCTCGAAGCCTGCAACGTCAGCGATATCAACGTGCAGGAAATCCCAATCGAGGAGGTGATCCGGCAGCTCTTTGGGGAGCGCGCCGCGCGCGAACCGGCAATACCGGCTGCGGTTTAGCGCTGAAAGACAGCGATCCGCAATTGTTGCGCATAGGCGGGATTGACCTCAAACGCAACCGTTGGCATCTCCGCCAAATCAACCTGGTCGCTGTAGGGAATCGGCTCAACAAATCCGGCCGCAATCAACCCGTTGAGCGTGTCGCCTACATCCTCCGGCGCCATCCGGGTGGAATCCAAAATCTCGGCTCCGAGCATCGATTCGCTGAACCCAATCGCCCTGACAATCGTTGCCTCCCGGCCCGATAGTTTGATGTCTTTCACCCGTAGAATTCCGAGCAGCAAGTATGCCGTCAGATCACGTTGCCGCGGTCGGCCTGCTGCGGAAGAATCGATCGACTGAAGGAATCGATGTAATTCGGATAAATCGGAGCCCAGCCGAGCGCGCGCAATTTGGCGTTGCTGACGCGTTTGTTGGAATCCGTTCGTTTTCGCACAATGCCTTCGGCGGGCGACAGTGGAATTCGCAACTCCGCCGAAAGCCAAGCGAGGATTTCGGATCGGAGCACTGGCCGGTCATCCACGACGTTAAAAATTCCCGGACGCGAGACCGCCTTTTGTTCTGCCAGAAAAAAAATAGCCGACGCCACGTCGTCACGATGGACTTGATTGACGAAGCGGTCAGGACCCGATGGCAAGGGAGCCCGGTTGATGACGCTGTGTAGCAGAAATGACCGGCCCGGACCATAAATCCCCGCGACACGCAAAACTATCCCCTCATGATCGAGCACAATGTTTTCAGCCTGGCGCAAAATCTTTCCGCGTTCAGTTAGCGGCTCAGCCGGGCTTTCCTCGGTCACCCAACTGCCGTCCTGCTGCGCGTAGACACTCGTGCTGCTGGTAAAAATCAATCGAGCTTGCGGAAAAGAGGCCACGAGATTCGCCACGCCCTTGCCGTAGACGTGCCGATAGGATCGATCATCGCGTTTGCCGACCCCGGCGCAGTGCACCACCACATTGGCATCGAAACTGTTTCGAGCGACACTTCTTACATCGCTAATATCAATGGGCACCGCTGAAATTCCGCCTCCTGAAACCTGCTCGGCCGATTCTTTTGATCGCGTCCAGGCGGTCACCTCCCAGCCCGCCTCAACAAAAAGCCTTGCGCTGGCAGAACCGACGTAGCCGCAACCGGCGATCAACCCCCGCGGCATTTCAGGCCGCAGCGATCTCGATTTCGCCGAACGCATCTGATTGAGCCGCTCGCACCTGTTTGAGGCGAATCAATTCGAGCAACGCCAGAAAAGTGACGACGATTTCAACACGCGACACCATTGCGGCGAACAAATCCGAAAATTTCAGCGTCCCACCGTCACTCACTCGCGCCAGAATGGCCTCGATCTTATCGGACACCGTAAAATTCTCGCCGAAAATTTGCTGGAGCTCCTGCCGCGCTTCGACCCGTTTAATGACGTTCTGAAAGGCGTTGATCAGCTGAAAAATTCCGACCTCGCCCAGTCGAAGAGGCGACTGCTTGTCCAAAGGCGCGAGCCCGGTGCGCGCGAAAATATTTTCCTGCTGTAGAGCGCGATCCTGCAATTGCGCGGCAGCTTCCTTGAATTTCTTATATTCGATCAGCTGCCGAATGAGATCCCAGCGTGGATCGTCATCCTCCGTCTCTTCATCCGGCGGTTGCAAATCGGCTGGAAGCAAACTGCGACTCTTGAGGTAGAGGAGGTTCGCTGCCATAACCCCAAATTCACCGGCCACATCGATATTCAATTCCTTGAATGCCTCGAGATATTCGAGGTACTGGGCGGTGATGCGTTCGATCGAGATATCATAGATATCAACTTCGTCCCGCTTAATCAGATAAAGCAGCAGATCGAGCGGTCCCTCGAAGACCTCGAGTTTAACTTTGTAGTCGGTATCCATGGTCAGCGTTTCGTCAACGGTGACCAGGCCCTATCGCAGGGTGGCCTTGCGGTGGACCCAAACGCTATTCACGATGCCGAGGCCGAACATGATCATCAGGACAAACGAACCGCTGTAGCTGATTAACGGAAGCGGAACACCTGTAATCGGCAATATGGAAATGGTCATGCCGATATTCTGGAAGATGTGGGTGAAAATGAGCGCGGTAACACCGACGACAAGGAGCAATCCAAATTGATCGCCCGCGCAAAAGGCAACGAACAGGCAGGTCAATAGCAAAAGCGCGAAGGCGCTGAGCAAAAACATTCCGCCCACGAATCCCCATTGTTCCCCAACCGCCGAGAAACTGTAGCAATTATGAACCGCAGCTTGGCGATCGATATCGGGATTGATAAAGGCAGTAATCCGCTCCTGCTGGTACGGCTTCAATGCCAGATTTACCGCAATGGGGATAAAGGCGATCACAATCAGTATGATACAAATCAAATAACGGACCGGCATTCCGCCGACAAAAAGTAGAGCCATTAGTACCGGCGCCCAGATGATCACCTCACCGAGATCGGGCTGCAGGAGAATGAGCAGACAAGGGGCGCCCACAATGACGCCGCACAGGAGCAAACGCAGCATGGAATGCATTTCCTTGAATTGACTCAGAAAAAGCGAGAGCACCATGATCCCAGCGATCACGGCCAGCTGCGCCGGTTGAAAATTAACTGGTCCGAGATGGAGCCAGCTGCGCGCGCCGTAAACTTTCTGGCCCATGAATTTGGTCAGGATCAAGAAGCCCAATCCTGCCAGATACATCGGGAGCGCGCCCCATCGAATCCATTTATAATCGATGAGACTGGTGGCGATGAAGGCGAAAAAGCCCACCACGACCCAGTTAGCCTGCTTTCGCCAAAATTCGGCCGCGACCGGATCCTCGCGCATGTAAGTGGCACTATAAATTGCGATGACGCCGAAGATCGCCAATGCCAGCATCACAGCGAGGAGTAGCCAGTTAAGCCCAAGAATTTTTCTGAGAAAAGGCGTCACGTGTTCCCAAAACCGCGGCTGAATATAGCTTAGCGGCTGCCAAGGTAAACCTTCCGGCCAACAAAAATTCGGGGGCAAAACGTAAGTTGAGGTGGCTTAACGATTAAGCCCAAGCGTCGGAATTCATGACGCTGGTTTCTCAGATATGAAAAACTCGCAGAGATGAATTGTTGCTACTAAGTCTCTCACCAAATGGCACTTATATGATAGTAAAAAAACTTTGGCTCCTGTATTGTTTACGCCTTCGACTTCAGCTAACATCCAGTTGTCTCGCCACAGTAGAGGGCAAGACAGGGTATGGCGAAACGGACAAAACGAAAAATCGCGCG
>QHNB01000285.1 GCA_003217965.1 Verrucomicrobiota bacterium
CGCCCGTTGAACATGCATTTGAGCGAGAGCGGCAGGCCCGGCGTTTCGGCGAAGTAGGAGAACCCGCGCCCGCTCATAAACACGGACCGCTGCAAGGAACTAAACGGATCGAGCGCCAAACTATAAGTCTAACACGCGAAATAGGACGACGTCAGCTACCATCATTGCATTGTCATGCGACGCACCAAAGAGAGCTGTGAGCGGCATGTCCGGCTCGGACTCGGCTGCGACCATTTCCTTACTCAAATATTACGACGCAACCCTTATCCGGTGTGACGCACGAAGATAGTTCTCTCTCCGATTCCGATGGCAGAAATTTGATGATCATTGTCATCGCTGCCAGCGGCGTGCGCGAGAAGGTAAGTGTCATGAATGAACGAACAAACCCCACAGGTCCACAACACAACTCCACTTACTCACTTCTGGTTCGCTCGGAAGAAAAGAGCCGCTATGCGTTCGAGGTGGTAATCTATCCACTCTTGATTCTAGGCCCGCTTATCGCGACCTGGCAGTTCACCCAGCAACCGGTCAACATTCCGGCAACCGGGTTGAAAGGAGCATACTGCGTCGCTTTCGATGCCTCGGCCCGGAACAAGGTCGGCTGAGGTCGGCATGCGGAAATCAAAAGAATAGGCGGAGACCACCCTGTCGCTGAGGGCCTCGCACGTGGCAGAAATTTGATGATAATTGTCATTGCTGCCAACCCCAGTGCCCGAGAAGCTACCGGTCATGAATGAACAAACAAGCACCCGAAATGAGTTACTCAAAAGAGTAGCTCGATTCAGTTTAATGGCCGCAATTGTGTTTTCGCTTGTTAGTGAAGTCTTTGCCGAGTCGGATCCCGGAGCCGCGACTGCTCCAGATGCTAACAAACCATCGGCCTTGGCAAATCCACTCAAGCCCCCTACCCAAGGCAGTATCCCGGTTGCCTTTCTTATTTCGGAAGGCGCAGTGATTATCGATTTCTGCGGGCCGTGGGAAGTTTTTCGTGACGTCAACATTCCCGGCCGGCAGGACCATCCCTTCCGTCTTTACACTGTTGCCGAGACGACCGCCCCTATTCGCGCAGGCGGCGGAATGAAGATCGTGCCCGATTACACTATTGCCAACGCTCCTGCGCCGAAGGTCATCGTCATCCCTGCCCAAAGTGAACCGAGCGCAGCTGTATTGGAATGGATTCGCAAGTCGACAAAAAACACCGACGTCACCATGTCCGTTTGCACTGGCGCATTTGTTCTGGCCAAAACCGGGCTCTTGTCAGGCAAAGCCGCGACCACATTTCATGCAGCGTTTGCCCCCTTTGCCATGCAGTTCCCAGATATCCACCTCAAGCGTGGAGCCCGGTTCGTCGAGGATGGCAACCTCGCTAGTGCGGGCGGACTTTCCTCCGGGATCGATCTAGCGCTTCGCGTGGTCGAGCGCTACTTCGGCCGCGAGACTGCCCGGTCGACTGCCTATAACATGGAATACCAGGGGCAAGGTTGGATGAATCCGGATTCAAATCAGATTTACGCCAGCGCGCCTGCGCCTACCGCTGAGCATCCAGTCTGTCCAGTTTGCGGAATGGATGTGGATCCGGCGACCGCTCCGAAGTCTGTCTTTAAAGACAAGACCTACTATTTCTGTTCCCAGGACGACAAAGAAACATTCGACGCGGCACCCGATAAGTTCGTAAACGCAACGCAGAAAAGATGAGGACAGGATGAACAGAATTGTCCGAATTAAAGAAATAATTCTGCCGATTCTGTAAATTCTGTCCAAAGACCTGTTTTAAGAGAATGGTGACCCGCCTTCGGTCGCCGCGGTGACCTACGGCGCGGCAAGCGACCGACGTGTGACAAGTGACAAGCCAAAATGAATGAGTTGACTCGAATTTCTTCGCCTCTCCTCCTCGACCGAGGTGAGGAGTCGAACTGACAAGAGGACGCGACAAGCCGGTGAAAAGAATATACCGCCAGTCCGGCTCGGACCTTAATAATAAGGAGCCAGTCCCACCGCGCACGCGGCGAGTCGTGTTCATCGCGGCGCCCGGCACCGAGATCCTCGATCTAGTCGGGCCACTTCAAGTCTTCGCTCGCGCCGCGGAAATGTACGGCAGACGCAATCCCGGTGACCCGCCCATCTATTCCGTCGAAGTCGTCAGCGCGTCGTCTCAACGCTCGTTGGTGACGAACTGCGGCCTGCGAATCATCGCGCATAAAACTTTTCGCGAAGTACGGGGCAAAATCGACACCCTGCTCATCGCCGGTGGTAGCGCTATCGAGCGCGACGAAATAAATATGGAGGTCGTACACTGGCTGAGAAAAATCGCCGGACGCATCCGGCGAGTCGGCTCGGTTTGCACGGGCGCGATGCTTCTTGCTCGAGCGGGCTTGCTCGATGGCCGGCAAGCGACCACTCATTGGAATTGGTGCGAGATTCTCATCAAACGGGCGCCGCGCGCAGAGGTTGACCCAAACCCAAT
>QHNB01000295.1 GCA_003217965.1 Verrucomicrobiota bacterium
CGCGATCGAGTACCACGACTTGACGCGAGTTGGGAACATTGACGAAAATTCGGCTACCCTTTTTCTCCAACTCAAAAGCTTCCGGGTGCGCCGACAGTTTGATCGACCCGATTTGTTTTCCATCTGACGCGTTGACGATGGCGATTCCGCCGCTCCCAAATCCCACATAGATTTTTTTCCTCGTTTCATCATAACGGACATTGTCGGCATCATCTTCAAGATTCAGTTCCCCGACAGGCTGGAATGATTTTGCATCGTAGATTTTGCAAATACCTCCTTTGTCATTGGCAACAAACAAACGATTCGCGTCCGGGACATATCCGACTCCCTGCGGTGCACCGAGACCAGTGATCGAATGGACGCGCTCGCCCTTTCGCAAATCGATTACTTCGAGGCTGTTGTTTCCCAACGCGCAGACGAATAATCGCTGGCCTGGTGCATCAGAAGCGAAGTGGTCGATCCGGCCTTCGACTCCCGGCAACGGAATCGTTTGTTTGAGTCTGAGCGGCGCGGATTGGGCATTGCTTGTCGCCGCTAGACAGCAACAAAGCAGCGCGACCCCGCAAACTGCCTTCGAGCTGAACGTTAGCTTCAATTGTGGATCGGTGATGCGACTTCTTGCAGACCCGCAACCAAAAACGCGCCTTTGATTGCCTGAGCTAAATCCTTGGCGCGCCCACGGCCCCAGTAATGGAAAAACATCATGCGGGGTTGTTCGTGGGTCATGTGCTGGTGGATCGCGACGATGTTTATTCTTTCTTTGAGCAGCGATCTTGCCGTTGGTTGCAATTCATCTTCGGTCACGGCGAAATCTCCGTCGACAACAGCGTCGTCGTCGCTGCCGGCGAAGGCGGCCCAGGTGTTCACGCCCATGGTGTTGTCGATCTTTACGCCATGCATTGTTGCTGGGCGACCGAACGTGAACTTCACCATTCCGTCTTTCAATTCCCCCTGCGCCCCGAAGATGTCGTTCAGTGGCGCAGCAGTAATCGAATTTTTTTCCGGCAAACGCGCTGCGCCGAAGGAATCTTTCGGTTGCGGATTTGCGGCGCGGATCTGTTTGGCAGCATCGTAAACCTTTCTTACGGCGCCAGCCAACTTGTCGACCTCACCTTCACCTTCGATATGCATGAAATAGACCTTTGGATGATCGAAGAAGAAATGGCTGTGAAGCGCGGTGACGTTGAGACCATTGTCGAGTGCAGCTGACATTGCGGCGTTGACTTCATCTTCAAACAAAACCGTATCGCCCATCACCATCGCTCCATCTTTTGTCGGGGTGAATGCGGCCCAGGTGCCGAGGCCCATAAACGGCGGCATCGTCCAGCTATCGACAACCACCTTCACATCGTCGCGCGGGAAAGTAACTTTATAAGCGCGTTCCTTTTCGTTCATCTTTCCCTTGAGCCCAGTAAGCTGGTCAATGCGTGCTGTGTCGAGCTCAGCAGCGAACGAGATCGAGACAATTCCGAGGCAGATGGTTGTGAAAAAAACAACGTTTTTCGTCATGAGTACCTCCATCCGCGATTACCTGTAATCTCTTCAGACAACACAAGTGGGATGTAAGTTCAAATAACATTTGCAATACATCTTTCATTTAGCCAGCATTGACTGTGATCACGGCAACTTCCTGGTTACTGCTGCTGTTCAGCCTGCCGACAAATCGTAACACCGAGCGCGTGGCCGTGTGGCGGCGTTTGAAGAAAATAGGTGCAGTGCAGATCAAAACATCCACATACCTTCTGCCTGACGAGCCCGCCCAGTACGAGCAGTTCCAATGGCTCGCGCAGCAGATCCGGGATTACGGCGGGGATTCGACGTTAGTTCGTGCTCACGAAATCGAGGGACTGACTCGAGAGAAAGTCATCGCGATGTTTAATGACGCGCGGGCAAAGGATTACGGCATTTTACGAAAATCGCTTCAGACTTTCATCGCACGGCGTAAAAAGCTCGATGCCGATGAAGCAGTTGGCGAGCTTGAGCGGCTCACTCGACAATTTCGCGAAGTCCGCGAGGTCGATTTTTTCGATAGCGCGCGTGGGCACGACATGGCAATGCTTTTGCGTCGCGCCGCGGACCCCAAGCGGACGAAACAACTGGAGGTTCTCGACGCGAAACAATACCACGGCAAAACGTGGTTGACGCGACCCCGGCCGGAG
>QHNB01000296.1 GCA_003217965.1 Verrucomicrobiota bacterium
TCATTGTTCCAAGCTGAAGGGATTGTCGATATGAAGGAAAATACCGTTCTTTTAGTTGATGCCGATCATGATTGCGAGGGCATTGTATCGGAAGCGGCCGCTCGGACCGGTCGTAGCGTGCGGTCAGTCAGGACGAGCCGTGAAGCGTTCGCCTTTTTGAGGGAACACATCCGGGACATTTCGCTCGTAATTGTCGATGTTGATCCGGGTGCGCACGGCTTGGCGTTGCTGGAAGCGATCGGCGCTTGCGCAGAGAGGCCGCCGATGTTTGTACTTACGGGTCTGGAGCAAACTTATATGGAACCGATTGCGCGCGAACACGGGGCCACCACCTGTCTCGGAAAGCCGGTTGGGGTCGAGAAACTCAGCGCGACGATTCAAAATGTTTCTGCCGAGCGGTATGCAACATGTGATTACTGGGGACATCTGGTTCCACCTCGGGTTAGCAAGGCTTTAGATGTGGAGGTGGCGACCCGCGGCATCACTTCGAAACTGAGTGCGATGGCCGCGAAGATATGAAAACCCCAATGAGCTCCAATCTTTTGCAGGACCCTCAAATCCTCCCCCGTACTCGCCCGCAGGTAAATGCTCGAACCACGATGCGCGCGAATGTCTTTCACGGGCCGAATGAAATCCGTGTCGAAGAGGTTCCGCGACCATCCGCGGGCGTGGGTGAAGCGGTCATCCGAATTACCCTGACAACAATTTGCGGAACGGATCTTCATATTCTGCGCGGAGAATATCGGGTGAAACCTGGTCTCGTTATCGGACATGAACCGGTCGGAGTTATCGAAGAACTCGGCGAAGGTCTTACGGGCTACAATATAGGAGACCGGGTATTGGTTGGCGCAATAACGCCCTGTGGACAGTGTCGGGCTTGTTTGTCGGCGCAATGGGCGCAGTGCGGACATGGCGAAGGCGTCGAAGCGATCGGTGGCTGGCGATTTGGCAACACCATCAATGGCGCGCAGGCGGAGTATCTGTTGGTGCCAAACGCGCAAGCCAATCTCGCGAAAATTCCGGATGAACTGAGTGATGAGCAAGTGGTGCTGCTTGCCGATAATGTATCGACAGGTTTTAGCGGCGCCGAATCAGCCAATATTCGAATTGGCGATACTGTTGTTGTCTTTGCACTGGGACCAATCGGCCTTTGCGCGATTGCGGGCGCAAAGCTAATGGGCGCGTCGTTCATCATTGGCGTGGAAAGTGACCCAGTTCGAATAAAAATGGCGAAACGGATGGGCGCCGACGTCGTGCTTGATCCAAAGCAAGATGACGTTGTTGCGGAAGTGAACCGTCTAACGAGTGGTGGGCCGATGTGGCAATCGAGGCACTCGGTTTGCAAGAGACGTTCGAGAACGGTCTGCGCTGTTTGAGGCCGGGCGGCACCCTGAGCAGCCTCGGTGTTTATTCGGGAAAACTTCAGGTACCCTATGACGCGTTCGCTGCTGGCATCGGCGATTATAAAATCGTGACCACTCTTTGCCCAGGTGGTAAAGAACGGATGCGAAGATTGATGGCGATGGTGCAGTCGAAGCGCTTTGATCCGACCCCGCTGCTCACGCATAGATTCTCTCTCAGCCAAATTGTCGAGGCCTATGACCTGTTCGGTTCCCGTCGGGACGGTGTCCTGAAAATGGCTATCAAGCCGTAGGCAATTTCACGCGGTTTTGTGCGACATCTCAATCATTTTGGAGCGAGAAGCCCGGAGACGGCGGACCATTACTTGGCTCATTCGTTGGAAGAGTTCATTTCCAAGAGGGAGATCGTTGTCGCACGACTTCCGAGGCATTGTTCGATCAGAAAAACGGTGCGGTTCTTCGCTTATTCTGAGGATTATCTCGCCGCTTTCGAAATTGCACCAGCGACGCGGATCGTGCCAAAACCTGGATGTGACGCGGACTCATGCCGGCAAGGAAGGGATGAGCGGCAACGCGTGTGCCAAGGTCTTTATTTTCCCTTTCATAGAGATCACACTCCCAAGATTCTGAAGTTCGTCCGCGCTTAATTTTAATCGAAAATCATTTGCGCATGAATGTCCGCGATCACGTTTTTACGCTCGGCATCGAAGAGGAGTTTCAGATTATCGATCCCGAGACACGCGAGCTACGCTCCCACATTCAGGAGATTTTGGCGGATGGCAAAATGCTTTTGAAGGAACGCGTCAAGCCCGAGATGCACCAATCGGTAGTTGAGCTCGGCACGGAAATCTGCGATGACGCGGCCTGCGCGCGACAGCAAGTCATTCAGCTTCGCAGCAATCTAGCGACCATCGCGGCACACGACGGATTGAAGATCGCCTCGGCCGGAACGCATCCCTTTTCCAATTGGATGGATCAATTGATTACCGCAGACGAACGTTACGCAACCATCGTTAATGACATGCAGCAAATTGCGCGCACCAATCTCATCTTTGGTTTGCATGTGCATGTGGGAATTCCAGATCGCGAGGAAGCCATCGATGTGATGAACCAAGCACGGTATTTTCTGCCCCATCTTTACGCCCTGTCAGTCAACTCGCCTTTCTGGTTGGGCCAAAACACTGGGTTAAAGGCATATCGCCAAATGATCTTCGAACGTTTTCCGCGTACCGGTATTCCAGATCCTTTCGAAAGCCTTTCCGAATACGAGGATTACCTGAAGCTGCTCGTTTCTACTA
>QHNB01000090.1 GCA_003217965.1 Verrucomicrobiota bacterium
CGGGCGCCCACCAAATGTGGATCGGTCCAGTCGAAATTCCCTCTAGCTGTGATCTGCGGCAGGGCCTGCGCGCGGACTTGAATGATGACGCCTTTGGTCCGTTTGATCTCCTGTTCCGCGATGAGGAGAGTCGGATTGCGCTGGAGCGCCGTCAGGATCGCTTGATTAAGAGTAAAAGTGGGAACAGTGCGTGAAGAAGAAGTTTTAGTGCTTGCCGAGGTCGATCCGTTACCTGTGCCGGCACGCATCACCGAGCTCGCAGCAATCATCACAGCGACGAACCCGGAGATTACAAAATATTTTCGCATAAAGGAGACGTAACCCGAGAGATTAGATGCGTAATCGTAGGCGGCGTAGATTCAAACTGCGCGCTTTTTACCGTAGTCTGATCATACTGCCAACCAATAGATGAAAATCATTTCGATTGGCAATAATCATAGATTTTACTGTAAATGTGTAGCCACGCCTTCTGCTCATCGGGCGTCAGGTGTCGCAAGATCTTCATCAAATTACCAACCATCTCCTCGCGAATACGCCTGACAAGAGCCGACCCCTTCGGCGTGATGCAGACCATGACCTTACGGCGGTCCTCCCGCGCACTCGAACGCATGACGTAGCCAAGATTTTCCAGGCGCGCCACCAGGCCGCTGGCCGCAGCCGTGGTGTGCCCCATCTTCTGGGCAATCGCAGACATAGTCAGGACTTCTTTGTGATCGAGTATCGCGAGCAGAAAGAACTGCGGGAAGGAAACGTTGCCCGGGGCAAGTTCCTTCGAGAGATGCAGCAGGAAGCAGCGCTGCATTTCCATAATGATGTGTGACAGCCGCTCCGCGTCGGCCCGGAATTGATTCGTAGGCACTTCGGCCAACGTCGTTTCCGATTTCACCGCGGTAAAAGTAGAATGCGGCTTGGAGGTGTCAACCATCAGCTACCGCTTATTCTAGGAGCAACACCTCGACCTCAGCGCCGGCAGCCAGCTGTGCGCCTGGATTTACGCGCAGCAACGCGTTCGCCCGAGCAAGACCGAAAAGAGCGTGTGATTCCTGCTGGCCGACGATTGAAAAGCGCCCATCCTCCATTTTTCCGCGCAGATAATGCGGCCGCGTCTCGTCGCCAGTAATGTCGTGAGACAAATGCGCCGTTGAACGCGCCATACGGGGGTCTTTTGCGCCCATCATTCGCAGGAGTGCTGGACGCACAAAAATCAGAAAAGTCACAAACGAGGAGACAGGATTCCCCGGCAGCCCGAAGATCGCGCAGCGTTCCCGCATCCCAAACAGAAACGGCTTGCCGGGCTTAACCGCCACGCGCCACAAGTCGATCAGCGCGCCTACCTTGCGCAACGCTTCGCGAACTAAGTCGCGCTCGCCGACGGAGACTCCGCCGCTGATAATCACAACATCGCTGTCCGTCGCCTGACGCAAGATGGCGGAGATCTCCTCAAAGTCATCACGGCAATGGCATTTCATGGTCACCCTCGCACCGACGGCTTCCACCAACCCAGCCAGCATTACACCGTTGGTTTCAAAAAGCTCGCCCGGCCGTAGTTCGATGCCCGGTTCAACCAGTTCGTCACCGGTGGTCACGATTGCGACCCGGGGGATCTCGTGCACGTCAATGCATTCGATTCCTTGCGAAGCGAGTAGCGGAAGCGTGACCGGAGACAGCCGGTCACCCCGTCGCAAGATTTGTTGACCAATAGCAAGATCGCCGCCGGCTTTGCGCACAAATTCGCCTGGAGCAACCGTCTCCGATCGAATGAGCACGAAATCACCGTCTCGCTCCGTCTCCTCTTGCATTACCACGGCATCGGCTCCAGCCGGCAATGGTGCTCCGGTAAAAATCCGAACCGCTTCACCTTCTCGAACCCGCAAATTGCACGAAACTCCGGCCGGCTGTTCACCGACAATTTTTAGGCGTGTTCCATTTGTGGCCGAAGTTGCAATCACCGCGTAGCCATCCATGGCCGAGTTGTCGAATGAGGGCAGTTGAATTGTTGCGACAAGCTCGGTCGCCGAAAATCGCCCGGCGCCCTCGCGTAGCGGAACGTTCACGGTCGCCAACCTCGGCACTGCCGCTAGAATTTTCGTCTGCGCCTCTTCTTCGCTGAGCATTAACAATCAATTCGAGCGGTAAACGAGAATTGGCAACTCCGATGAAATCGCGAGCACGCGACGGATGTCGGTGTTGGCAATCAGCAATTACTCGTCATATTCTCGCCCGACCGATTTGGTGAGGTGGCTGAGTGGTCGAAAGCAGCGCTTTGCTAAAGCGCCGTACCCTAAAAGGGTACCGAGGGTTCGAATCCCTCCCTCACCGCGCCGCCTGGCGGCGCGAGAGGGAAATCTATAAGCGGGCACACTTTCGGATCACTAGCGGGAGCGTAATCCCTCCCTCACCGTTTGCCTCTCAAATCGGACAAACGAAGCCGATTGCATAACAAATGCATTGAAATTCGCCTGCATCCGCTGACGTGCAGAGACGGAGAGATGCACGCTTCCCATTCTGAGATGTCCGGCCCGCAAGTCGCCCGGTATGTTTGCGATTCCCCGCGTGCGCGTGCAACGAGTCGGCCAAGGCACGCGTCGAGTCTACTCATGCGCGTGGTCGAGCCAAGGACGCTGGCAAATCGAAGCCGATCTAATGCTCCTTGCAAATTTGCAACTGCTTTGCTCGTTCTTGCTTTTCCGACTTCAAAAAGAAAATAATGAGAGGTGAGATGGGCTTGGCCGTTCAACAGTCGCGGTAGTGGCGATAGGCATAAGGAAGGGAACAGGTCTCCTACTCGCGCTGCGGGGCCCGATTTTTTGTGTGTCGGAGCCCATAAAGCCGGAACGACCTGGCTTTATCAGCAACTCGACTCTCATCCCGATTTCTGGATGCCTCCCGTAAAGGAACTGCATTACCTTGATCAACTGAGCAAGGTACAACGCGCAGCTCAGCCGCGCTGCAGAGATGAGCGCGATCTTCGATTTCTGAATCGGCTCAAGAGCCTTAGCGCTGAACCGACTATCGACCTCGAGAATTATGGGCGACTGTTTGAAACGAAGGCATCGCTTCTTTCAGGTGATATTTCGCCGAATTATTCGACGCTGAGTAATGAAGTCATTCGGCAAGTCGTCGGATACTTCCCAAACTTAAAGGTGATCTTCCTGGCGCGTGATCCGGTTGAGCGCGTGTGGTCGCATTTGTCCATGGAAGTGCATTACGGCCAGATCAAGTCATTTGATGTGACCAACATCGACGAAGTCAATCGAAATTTGCTCCGTCGAGGGATGCTCTTGCGTTCGTACCCGAGTGCCGTCGTCGCGCGATGGAAACGCCGTGTCCATCCAGATCAGTTTCACGTTTATTTCTTTGATGACCTACAAAGCAACCCGACTGAACTGCGGCGCTCCATCCTTCGTTTCTTGGGTGCCGATCCAGACAAGCCAAGCGGCCGATTGACGTCGGATTACAACAGTTGGACGCGGACGGAAAAACTTCAGCTCACAAATGAGGTACGATCACATCTAGCTCAGTTTTTTAAAAAGGAACTGAAGACCTGTGCAGCACGACTGGGCGGGCCCGCCAGAGATTGGCCGGCACGATACGGTTTTTAGTTCAAGAGGTTTACGTTTTGAGTTCCGTCATGATTTGTGTGCGGCTGGACGTGGCGTTTGATGTTGTGTCACACTCTGATTGACATCGATCTGCAGATCTTGACACACACCGCGCCGACAGACGCGGGTTCACTATGCATTCTGATGAGAAATTGAGCGTGTTATTGGAGCTGGAAAGGCCACGCGTGAAAACTTTCGGCAAATAAATTCGCCAATGTCGAAAACCTAAGGAGAGCTTATCTCAAGCTGCGCGATTTGCCGAACAAAGACCCCAAAGCAACAGTTTTGAAGCCCATTAGCGTCTTTGCAGTCGGCGGCGCTGGAACGTCTCGTCGGGCTCAGCTCGTATGGGCAGCGATTTCCATCTGCCTGCTTCTTCCATCGATCTGGCTGCTCGCCACCGTGCCGCCGCTTTGGAAGGATGTCGATGCCTACGTGCAGGTGACATATCCACGCGGAGTCGCGACGATACTGCATTTTCCTCCGCTATACTGTTTCGCTGCGCGGATACCGCTTTTCCTTGGCTACCTGGTGGATGTCCTCAGCGGATCAGCTACATGGCCGAACAGAAACTTTGCCAGTTCGATTCTCAGCGATCACTCGGTGTTCGCGCTGCTGGTTTGTCAGCACACGGCCCTCTTTATCGCACAGTTCTATCTTGTCGTGACGCTCACCACAGTCATGTGGAAACGTCTGCTGATCGCCCTCGTTTGCTCGGCAAATCCTCTTTTTTATGCATTTGCTCAGTGCGTTGGCTCGGACACGCTGAGCATGATTCTCACTTTGGCTATCTCGACTTTGGCGCTGCGGATAGTACGGAGCGCACACGCGATCGATCTGAAGCGTTGGGGCTTGTTCGCGATCCTACTCTTTGGCGCATTTCTAACACGGCATTTGAACAATGTTTTGGCTGCATTACTCCCGATTTGCTTCTTGATTCTTCTATCTCAACAAGTTGCAACCGCGGTACGGCCTGGTCCGGGACCGATTCGATCCGGTTCCAGAGCACTGTCGGCGCGGCAAATGTTTGTCGCAGTAGCGGTGGGCCTGCTCTGTATCATTGCGGCAAATATGACTACCAGGGTGTTGTGCATTGGCGCGCATATTACTTATCGTTCGCGGGTTGGGATGACATTTCTTTGGCGACTTCGGCTGCTCTCTGATTTGCCATTCGAACGCCAGCAACATCTCTTGAACCGAATCGAAAAACAGCCAATCCAGGACGACACTCGCCTGATTCTTTCGAACCTGCGAGAAGCACTGGCCAGTACTCAGGGATTTGATCCAGCGAAGTTCGCGAAGAGACTCGACAACGTATTCATGCAGCGAGATGGCGAATTTGGAAGGGTAAAGCTTGACCGTGCTCTCAATGGATTCGCCCTCGCGTTCTTCAAGGCGAACAGCAGAGCCCTTGGCCAAGCCGCACTCCACGATTTTATCGCTGCGCAGAAGACAAGCGTAACCGAGGTCATCGAGTCCCTATTCGCGACGACCAATTACGTTTCATTCCACCGCCAATCGATGCCGGCCCTGGCCAGGCTGCACACATTTCGAGATTTAACGCCAGATGAACTCCTCGCCATGTGCTCAAGGAATACGTACCTGCAGCTTTGGCGGGGTGTGACGTTCGCTCGCTGGTGTCTTCTGTGGCTTGTTCTGTTTATTCTGATCCTCGCGTCAGCTGTCAGGAGGAGAGGAGCCGGATTTATTCTCGCCTTCGCACTGGCAGCCATCTTTTTGGGAGAGCTTATGATGTTCGCGAACTGCTTATTAACCGAATTTCGGCCGCGTTACGTTTTACCCATGTTTGAACTAACGTTTGTATCTATCCTCGCGCTTTTTGCGCAGGGACTTAGTTTTATCCAGCGCAAGTCAACGCGAGACGCAACCGTGCCCGCATCTCCGCATTAACTACCCATCGTCTCGCAACGCTGGTTTCCAGGTGGAGTTTACGCGTTTCGTTCCAGATTCAGATCGAGTAACCGCGCTAGCTGTAGGAGCGAGGGACATTTCCTGAAATATTCCGCGCGTCGTTCATCGCTGCATTGATCCCACTCGATGAAATGGCATTGGTCTGATGCGCTGATGTGAAGTTCATGGCGCAGAAGAGGTGCGAAAAATTTTATATCAATAAAAGCGAAACCGGTCATTGGCTGAAGAGAGATGTTTGGAATGGGCAAATCGGCGGCTCGGGCTTCTCGAGCGGTCTGCCGCACATATCGCCAAATCTCAAGATCAGATGCTCCATGTAACGGCATCACCCGCGGCCAAACCTCGGACGCGTACTCGAGGTCGGCACCCACCGCAGTAAAGCCAAAAATGAGGAATGCCACTCCCACGACTCTCAGCTTGAGTACAGGAACAGACAGAATTGCGCAAAGAGTCAAACCGAGCCAGGCAACGGTAAACGGATAAAGGTAACGTGGCCCCGTTAGATAACCACGCAGCGCTCTTTCGCTTGGCTCATCTAACTCCCGTTTCGCGATCATGATTAGCATGGAGAGAAGCATAACCATCGAGAAAACCGCCAGTAAGGCCCCTGAATCTCGGCGCTCGGCCGATCGTGCGCATCCCCGCCGCAAAGCGAAACAGACAAAGAAAAAGATCGCTGCCGTTACAACCAACCCTAGTGGCCAGGAGTTGCTGATCAGTTCCGCACTCCACTTGGGGCCATCCCGTTTTCCAAAAATGTTGAGCGAAATGGACCAGGGGAACCATCCCATTAACCCGAAAAAATGCCGCCATGTAAACCGGTAAATTGTTTCGGCGTTCGGTTGTTGCTCGGCTAACGCGAACATACAAGCGGTATGAGCACCAGCCAGCGCCAGTAAGATTACTGAGGCAATCGCAAGTGCTTTCGTATGCGATCGAAAACTCTCAAACCGTCCGATACGAGTCCCAAGCATAATCGTCAGGAACACCGCCAACGTCGCGATAACAAGTGCGAGACCGAGACCTAGCACGTGCATCGACGCGTAAGCGCACGCCGCAATCAAGTAGATTGACTTGTTTCTATCGCGCAGGGCGGGCAGACGGGCCACTGCCGTCGCAAGCGCGAGAGCGAGAATCATCCAGACAAGCTGGAATATATGAAATGGCCATTGAAGAAATTCCCGCATCACAGGCTGTTCAATAATCAGCATCGTGGCACCACCGGCCACAGCCCAAGCGACGACAGGTGTTTCCTTTTCCGGGATTGGGAAAGCTGCACGAACGAACGCAAACAATGCCACCGCCAGGCCAACTCCAAGCGCGAGTTGGCGGTTACGCCACCAACTGCCGCGCATCCCTGCCCATTTGGTGAAGAAGAACTCGGCACTGAATGCCAGAGGTGTGTAATGGCCATGGAAACTGGTCGTCCAAAAGCTGCGGAAAAAATCCACCTGCGTTTCCCGCGGCGAATGGACCACCATTTGGAATAATCCGCTCTCGGCGCGGAGAATTTCCACGTTCAGCCGCTTGTAGCTCACGAAGATCACCGCGAAGGAGGCTACGACGAGCAAGCCGATCTCAAGGCATCGGCGTCGTCGCACCCAAAGCGGTTGCTGTTCCGCCATCCTGGGAATTTTCCTTCCAGCATCCCACTGCAGTCAATTGCAATCCCGATCCGCTTTTTTATCGCTGTAGATCACATTTATCACCGGCCTTGAAAAAGTGTCGGTTCAGGACTTGGTTTGTGGTAACGAATTCGACCCATGTCCGCCACGTTTTATCAGTCGGAACTCGATCAGCCGCACCCGGGGCGAGCGCGCGCAATTGTCAAAGCGCACCCGCAGGTTCGCCAATTGATGGTGCGAAACCCCTATACCGCGTTGATCGCGCTTTCGATTGTCACTCTTCAAACCTCGATTGCGTTTGGAATGGGGCGATTGGGTTTTGGTTTTTGGTGGCTCAGCCTATTGATCGCCTATTGCGTGGGAGCCTTCGCCAATCATGCCAACTACGTGATCATTCATGACGCGACCCATAACCTGATCTTGCGCAGTAAGAGCTTAAACAAGCTGATTGCGATCCTGGCCGATCTCCCGAATTTGAATCCGGGCGCGATGGGTTTTCGTGTTTATCATTTGCGGCATCACTCGCATCAGGGCGACTATAGACATGATGCCGATCTGGCTAATCATTGGGAGGCGCGCCTGGTCGGCAATAAATGGTATCGCAAGGCTATTTGGCTGATGCTGTTCCCATTTTTTCAACTCACGCGGCCCCCACGCTTGAAAGCGATCACCATGTGGGACCGATGGTTCTTCGTGAATTTCGCGTGCGCCGTCGCGTACGATGTAGCGGTTGTTTATTTCTGCGGCTGGCCAGGATTTCTTTACCTGGCGTTTTCGTTTTTCTTCTCCATTGGGCTGCACCCGGTGGGCGCGCGTTGGATTCAGGAACATTATACGAATGATCCTGAACAGGAGACCTACAGTTATTATGGGCCAATCAATCGGCTGGCCCTCAACATGGGTTATCATAATGAGCACCATGATTTGCCATCAATCCCATGGAACAATTTGCCGAAGCTGCGAGCAGTGGCTCCCGAGTTCTATAACAACCTAAAGTATCATTCCTCCTGGAGCCGACTTTTGTTTGAGTTCATCTTCGACAAACAGTACACCCTGTTTTCCCGCATCGAGAGAACGAAGCGGCGGAACGACGAGGCACCTGCGCCCTCGCCGACACACGAGCCGACGACTTCGGTTGCCTTGAGCGCGGAGACAATTACTTTTTGAGTTATGATGCGGCTCTACGTCTCAAACAAGAATGAAAGCGTGCCGATGTTCCAAAGCCGTTTCATGGAATTTTTTTCCCATGTGCATCCGGCCACACCGCTCGTAATTTACCTTCCTGTGATCGCCTACTTTCTTTATCAGGCGCTCTGGCAGAAGAGCTTGTCGCCTCTTTTTGTCACCGGGCTGTTTGCATTCGGCATTCTAATCTGGACGCTGCTGGAATACGTCATTCATCGATGCGTCTTCCATTATGAACCGAAGAGTCGTTCCGGGAAATTCCTGCACTTCATGGTCCATGGCGTTCATCACGATTACCCAAATGACGCCAGCCGGCTGGTGATGCCGCCAGTCGTGAGCATCCCGTTAGCACTGTTATTCTATTTACTGATCACGATAACGTTTGGGCGAGTTGCGCCGGCGATTTTTGCCGGCTTGGTCTTTGGTTACGTGTCCTACGATGCGATCCATTATGCGGTACACCATTTCCCGATGAAACGCGGTATCTGGCTACGGCTGAAACAATATCATTTTCGTCATCATTATCATGACGATCACGTTGGCTTTGGAGTCAGTTCGCCCCTTTGGGATTACGTTTTTCGAACCACACGAAAATAAAAATTAGACGACTGTCAGATATCGTCTTACGGCGGTAACGACGGATAAAAACCTTGTCGGGACCCGCTCCACCGTTACAATGGTTGCCCCGATATGGCAGCCGAACTGTCGGAGCCGCCATAAGGAAATGACTGATTATCGATCAATATTTAACGGCACGTTTTGGGGGATGATTGATGGGCTAAATTCCGCCAGGGCGTCTCTTGTGACCCGGCCCAAGCCCGGTTCAAACGGATCCAGCGATCTTTCCGTATGAACGAGGACCCAGCAAAACTCAGCCTTAGCAATTTCCTCGCGGGCGAGACCGACGATCCTCTTCAGGCTCCGCCAAGTTTCACCAATTGGATGCGAGTTGGCGCGTGGGCGGCGAATCTGTATGAGCCAGAACTGGTGGCCACCGCTGACGCCCGCACCATCATTAGTTATGGTGGCCAGCCAAAATCGGTCATTAATCTCTGCTCCTACAATTATCTTGGCCTTGCCAATCACCCCGAGGTAATTGCGGCGGCGCACGAAGCGCTCAGGACCCATGGACTGGGAGCATGCGGTTCACCGATGCTTTCAGGCATGACCGACTTGCATCGAGAACTTGAACGCCGTGTGGCGCAATTTTTACAACGTGAAGACGCCATGATTTTTAACAGCGGATTCGGCGGCGCCCTCGGCACGATTGCCGGTCTCCTGCGCAAGACCGACGTGGCAATCCTCGATAATCGTTCGCACCTCAGTCTGCGCGATGGCGCGGTGCTTTCGCGTTGCCGCACTGAAAAATTCGAACATAACGATCCAGCCTCACTCGACACCGCTCTGGCACGACAACAAGGCCGGCGTCAGTTGGTTATTGTCGAAGGGATTTATTCGATGGAGGGCGACTTTGGGAATCTGCCAGAATTGCTCGCCGTGGCTGATTCGCATGGCGCGAAGGTTTTTATCGACGAAGCGCACTCCATGCTCGCATGCGGCGAGCATGGGCGCGGTGCAGCCGAGAGATTTGGAGTCCAGGATCATTTTCCGCTCGTTTACGGGACATTTTCAAAAGCATTTGGTGCGCTGGGTGGATTTGTTGCGGGATCAAAGGAAACGCTGCAATACCTGCGTTTCTACGCCCATCCTTACGTCTATTCGTGCGCTCTTCCGCCGGTAGTAATCGCAGCGATTCTCAAAGCTCTTGAGATCGGGATTCGCAAGCCGGAACTACGAACGCAACTTTGGGAAAACGCCGATTACTTCCACGCGCAATTGGGTGGACTCGGTATCGATACAGGGGCATCGACCACCTACATCATGCCGATTGTAATTGGGGATCGGGAACGAATGTATCGGCTCGGTCATGAATTGCGGAGGCGTGGTCTTTGGGTTGCGCCAGTGGATTATCCGGCCGTGCCACAACATCGGATTTGCTTCCGCGCTTGTGTGACGGCCAAACACACCCGCGCCGATCTCGATGAAGCGCTAAATATTCTCGAGGACACCCTGGTTCCAGCTGCGCTGCAAAATGCCTGAGGCTTGGCTCGGGATCAGCTTTTAATGCCGGCGCGAATTATTGAGCCGCCTCCCCTTGCGGAAGCGACTTACAAAGCGCGTGAGGTCGAAGGAGTTCTCGATCTTTACTTCTATCGCAAGCTTGGGTTTTGGCTGGCGCAGTCTTTCGCGCGACTGAATGTCACGCCGGCGGGAGTCAGTCTGTTTGGCGCTGTGTGCGGCGTGATCGCGGGTCACCTCTATTTCTACCGCAATTTAGCGACCAATATCGTCGGTATGGCGTTGCATGTCTTCGCCAACGCGCTCGATAACGCAGATGGGCAGTTGGCCCGCTTAACCCGAACAGAGAGCCGGGAAGGCCGTGTTATCGACAGTCTGGCCGATCATCTCATCTTCTTAAGCATCTATGTGCATCTGACGTGGCGTTGTTCGATTGAAGGCGCATCACCGCTTGTTTGGCTTTTGGGGGTGACTGCCGGAATAAGTCACGGTTTGCAGGGCGCCGCCGCCGATTATTATCGGACAACTTACCTTTATTTTGTGAAGGGTGGATTACCGGCGGATTTGGATTCCTCCGTGATCTTGCGCTCAAGTTATCGAAGACTCCGTTGGCGTGATCAGGCGTGGCCCAAGCTTTTGCTTGCGCTCTATTTAAACTTCACCCGGCAACAGGAAATGCTCTCTCCCCAGCTAAACAGATTGCGAGAAGGATCGAATCAATTATTTCCTCATCAGATTCCGGAATGGTTTCGAACGCGATATCGAATTTCTGCCAGGCCAATGTTCAAGCTGTGGGGATTGTTAATGACAAATACTCGGATGCTCCTTTTGTTTATCTTTTTATTTCTTGGTCAACCCATTTGGTACTTCTGGGTTGAAGTGACCATTCTAAACGCGCTTCTCATCTACCTGATTCATCGCCAGGAAACCATGTCGCAATCGCTGACCGAATTGGCGACGACACGTTAGAAGATCTCTCGTTCGTGTCGCAAATTGAGGTTTCGCAAGTGCATTCACGCTCGGACCGGAATGCCTTTATTCGGTTTCCTTGGCGTATTTACGAAAACGACCCTGCCTGGGTGCCGCCGCTGATCATCGAGCGCAAAGCCTTTTTCGATCGCAAGTCCCACCCTTTTTACGGACACGGTGACGCGGCATTATTCCTGGCAAGACGGAATGGCGAAGTAGTCGGCCGGATCATGGCTAGCGACGATCCAAACTATAACGCGACCCATCAGTCCAACGTCGGCTGTTTTGGCCAGTTTGAATGCGTCGATAATCACAGTGTCGCGGCGGCGCTTTTCAGTGCCGCGGAAGATTGGCTTCGGCGCAAAGGACGGCTCGAAATAATAGGGCCAATCGATTACTCGACTAACTACGTATGCGGGCTATTGATCGACGGTTTTCAATATCCACCGACTATTCTGACAGCTCACAACCCGCCTTATTACTCCAAGCTCATCGAAAGGTCTGGTTTCAGAAAGACAATGGATTTTTACGCGTGGTGGTTCGATAACGCCACCAAAGCTGCAGAGCGACTGCGCAAATTGGCGGCGAGATGGCAATCGCGGATGGGGTTTACAATCCGACCCGGCAACCTGCAGGACTTGCCAGCGGAAAGTGCACGACTGCGAAGGATCTACAATGAGGCTTGGCGAGACAACTGGGGTTACGTGCCTTTTACCGAGGCCGAGTTCGCGCACCTGACCAATGAAATGAAACCGCTACTACGTCCTGAATTGACCGCCATCGCGGAGGTTAATGGCGAAGAGGTCGGTTTCATTATTGCCCTGCCGGATATCAATGTTGCACTCCAGAAAATCAACGGACGCCTGACCCGTTGCGGTCTCCCGATCGGCCTGATCAGGCTTTTGTATGAGAAACAAAAGCTGAGAAAAGCAAGGCTCATTGCAATGGGAGTGCGCCCGGAATTTCGTCGGCGGGGCGTGGCCGAGATGTTGGTGTTGCGAATTATTGAAGAGGGAATGTTTAAACTGGGATTTACGTCTGAGCTCAGTATGACGCTGGAAAACAACATATTGATCAATCGTTTTCTCGAAGCGATTGGTGCTTCCAGATACAAGACTTACCGGATTTACCGCAAACTGTTGCCCTGTTAACAACGACTGCCAAATAAATCCGGTCGCGGGGGCTCCGTAAAACGGAGCTTTCGCCCTACTGGGCGGCCGTCAGATCACGAATGCGCTTGGGACCACCGCCGCTCAGCCTTGACACGCGAGCCGCCAGCCTGCTCGCCACTTCCCGGCCCAAGTACTGCGCCGGATGGTTCACAGCGAGCGATGTCTCCAAGGTGCAATAAACACCGCACCTCGCCTGGCAACTCTTCTTTTCATTATAGCTTAGCAAATCTTCCCTTGTGATCTCGAGAATGTTCCTCTCGGTTCGCACCTGACTGCAGAGCCAGAACTTACCGGTGGATGAGACGAAGAAGTATTTGTAGCCCGCGACGCAGGTCCATTCGACCGGTTCCCGCCGCAACATCTTTTTTTGGTAAGCGAGAAGGTTCCAGCTGGTGTGAATCTTCTCTCCACTGCGCTTCAGTTTCTCCTGCTGTTCGACAAAGCGGAACAGCGGCTCGCTCGCATTTGGATCGCGTAAGGACCGGTCGTGCACGAGATCGTCGTGCACCGCGCGCGCATGAACCGGGATGCCCAAGTCGAGACAAGTGTCCACCACCTGTCCCATCTCATCGAGGGTCTCTTTGAAAAGGACGCCACTGACGTTCAGCTTGATCTTGGAATCTTTGAACCAGTCAAGCTTGTGCAGGATTGACTTCATCGACTTGCGTGTGCTCGCGATCGGCGTCATCCGATCCACGGAAATTTGCAGTTCATCGAGGCCCGCCCCTTCAAGGTCCGCGAGGAGCTGGCGATTCAGGAGAAACCCATTTGTGGACATGCTCACTTTGCAAAAGCCGAGGGATTTCGCGTAACGCACCACCTCCACAATATCCGGATGCTTGAGCGGTTCGCCCCCCTGTAAGCCGAGACGGGCCACGCCGAGTTTCCGAATGTGGTCCATCCACTTCTGGAGATCGGCCACTGCCGGATGCGGAATCGAGTTGTTAAACTCGTTGCAATAATGGCAATCCAGGTTGCACTGTTCGGTCACATACAGGTGTGCAGCCCAGGGTTTCGTGTCGAAAACCCGAAAGGCCTGGTGGAGATCGAACATTCGTCCCCTATCGCAGTCACGGACGTAATGTCAATCGTGCAGGCTCCAATCCGTTTTAATCTGCAGATCTCAGCCGCAGACGGCACCAAGGTCCCGCCGCCGGATGGAGATCCTCGAGCGGTCATGGTGATCGGTAACCGCAACCAGAATGTTACTGCATCACAAGCTCGCTGAAAAAGCGCTGCGACATTACTGTTCGCACGGCGAAAGTGGCCGGGATTGTAAGGTCTGACAGAATCGCCGAGGTATGGTTGACAAAAGGGGACACAGGCAAACCAAGGTGGAACTTAGCGTTCGACAATTTCGGTTGGCGGTGCTCGGGATCGTGCTCCTCACAGTTGTGACCCGGCTTCCGTCGCTTCTGCATCCGCAGGCGATCGACGATGAGGGAGTTTATTCCGTGGTCGCAAACGTGATCGTCGATGGAGGCCGGCCCTACGTCGATGCTGTAGAGCGCAAACCGCCGTTGCTCTTCTGGACCTATGCGGCCGTGGTCGAAGCGGCCGGAAAATATAATTGGAGGGCGCTACACACTGTTGCCCTGGCGTGGACGCTGGGCACGATGGCTGGTCTATACGTGATCGGCCGAATCTTGTTCGATCGCCCCACCGGGCTGATCGCGGCACTTCTCTACAGCGTGTTCCAACCTTGGTTGGAGTTTAGGAATCTGGCCTTCAACGGCGAGATGCTGATGAATCTTCCTGTGATTTGGGCATGGGCAATCGGCTTGCGACGCAGCTCGTCGCGCCTCCGGCCCGAACTCTTCCTCGCCGGTCTTCTCTTGGGCGGAGGATTTCTGCTCAAACAGCCGGCGGCGATCGCTGCTGTTCCGCTCGGAATTTATTTACTTCTGCCGGCTTATCGCAGGAATCGGGCGTTGACCCGCCGGGAAAGCGTCACCCAGGCGGCGCTGCTGGCGGCCGGATTCTTCGCCACGCTGGGCCTGGTCGCGCTCATGCTCCACGAGCAAGGCATCCTGCGCGAGGCGTACTTCTGGACGATCACAGACCACTCGATTCCACATGTATTTTGGACCAAGGGAGCCCAGCATACCCTGGCGTTTATTGGAGTGTGCCTGCCTCTTTTGATCGGGGCGGTGATGGGGTTTCTCGAGAAAGGCCGCGACCTCTGGAGCGGCCAGCACGCTGAGCGGACGGCGCTGCTTGGATTGGCCGCGGCATCGGTCATCGGGACCGCGGCGGGCGCGCGCTTTTATCCTCACTACTACGTCCAGTTAATGCCGCCGCTCGCGCTCCTCGCAGCGCCCTTTTACGCAAGGCTTTGGTCCAGGAGGACGCCTCCAGGTCACTGGCTGCTGCGTCCGACAGTAACCTACGCCTGGCTGGCGCTCATTGTTGTCGGATTCTCCGTCTCGCACTGGCTTGGGCTGGCCTCGGACCGGGCGACCTCGGAGACCGGACAATATCTCCTTGAGCATTCCGCGCCTAACGACAGGATTTTCGTTTGGGGCCAGGCGCCGAGAATTTACCTCGAGGCGCGGCGCCGTCCGGCCTGCCGCTATGTCGTGACGTTTCCGCTCACAGGCTACGTCTTCGGGTGGAGCGCGGAGAGCATCTCCAGCATCGATACCCGCAAGTGGATCGTGCCGGGAGCCTGGACCGCACTCGAAGAAGATTTTGCGAAGCATCCGCCTGCCTACGTCGTCGATGTCCAGGTTCCGGCGAAAAACGCACACTATCCCGTGCACGATTTCCCGATTCTCGCTGACCTGCTGGCGGCACGATATCGACAGGTCGCGCGGACTGCCGAGGGCGTGATCTATCGAATGGATGGCTCTCGCGGTGCATCGGAGAAAAGCGCAGGAGCGGAGACCAATCGCAGCAAGTAGCATCTCTCTTCACAAATGGACCTCCCTGTCGGCATCGCCACTTTGCAGCACACCGATCGTTGGATCGGAGTGCCGCTCTGCGCATTTCTGACTCTCGTCAGGAAGATCATTGAGCCGCGTCCGGCGGTCTTGCGGCAGCCACGTAAAATTCTGTTTACCAAATTCGCTGAACAGGGCTCGACCGTCCTGGCTTGTCCTGCCATCCGCCGCGCGACTGAACTGGTCGGACGCGAGAACGTTTACTTCGTCGTCTTTGAGGACAACCGCTTCATCCTCGACGTGATGGAAATCATTCCTGAGGGAAATGTAATCACGATCCCAACTCATAGTCCTTGGGCGCTCGCCCTGGGTGCGCTGCAGGCGGTGCTTCAGGCGCGCAGAATCGGGATCGATGCGGCGGTGGACATGGAATTCTTCACTCGCTTTTCCGCGATGCTGACGTTCCTGACGGGCGCGCAATCACGTGTCGGCTTTCACACTTTTTTTGGTGATGGACCATATCGCGGCGATCTCATGACGCATCGCCTTTTGTACAATTCTCATTTGCACACCAGCCAGATGTTCGAAGCGATGGTGGAAGCGCTCACGCGCGATCCGGCACTCCTGCCCACGTTCGACTTTACGCCTCCGGCAGAGCAAAGTTTTCCCGCCTTTCGGGTTCGCCCTAACGAGCCCGCGGAAATTGAAGAACTTCTACAGCAGGAAAATAGGCGGCTCGGTTCGGCGCCCCTCATTCTGTTGAATCCGAACGCGAGCGATTTGCTGCCGCTGCGTCGGTGGCCACCGCTTCGTTATGTCGAGCTCGCGCGACGGTTACTCGAACGTTTCCCAGATCTTTTCATCGCCTTTACCGGCGCACCAGCGGAAGCCGGCCCGATCAACGGGCTGGCGCATGATGTCGGTTCCGGGCGCGTGCTCGCTCTGGCCGGAAAAACAACCCTCCGGCAATTGCTCGTGCTTTACACGCGCAGCGAGATTTTGGTGACGAACGACAGCGGTCCTGCGCATTTCGCGTCGATGACGCCGATTCACGTCGTGACCTTGTTCGGACCGGAAACGCCCGCGCTCTTCGCCGCCCGCTCGCCCAACACAAGTGTGCTCTGGGCTGGGATCGCGTGCAGCCCCTGCGTCAATGCCTACAATAACCGGCAGTCGGTTTGTCGCGACAATCTCTGCATGCAGGCCATCACGGTTGAGCAGGTTTTTGAAAGAGTTACCGGCCTTTACGAGGCGCGTTTGAGCGCCCGACCCAGAGCGTCCACGCTGCGCGCGGCAGATGCGCGGCAGCGGTGATCGTTTCCCACCATGCTACCAGGACAAATGCGACGGCCGGATTTCGCAAAACAATCCCGACCGCGAGGATCCAGACGTGAACATTCCGCCGGGCGCCGATGAGGCGAACAATGCGATCGAAACGGCTTAGCTCGCCGACTGACTTACCAGAGGAGCGGAGAATGCTGCTGCGCGCGAGTTTGGCGAGCGCTTCCGCGGATAGTAACAGGAGCAGATAGTGGTAAGCGCCGGGCAATTTGCCTGTGCTATGCAAATAAAAGGCGAGTGCAATCCACCATGAATTCTCGAATAAAACATCGAAAAAATGCTCGAGCTGGCCGGCCTTCGACGTCTCCAGTTTTACGCGCGCAAGTTTACCGTCGAGACCGTCGAGCACCCCGACCCCGAGTGCGACGGCGATTGCCCAGCCGAGATGACCGGTCGCGAAAAGGATCGTTGCTCCCCCCGCGATGATGTTACAGAAAATCGTCAACTGATTGGGCGTGACGGCGGTCTTGCAGAGTTTGCCGACGATAAAATTTTCGATGGGAGCGTGGACGAGCGCGGGGATATCGAGTGTTCCCTTCTGGGCGGCATTGAGAATCACATTTTCGACAAGTTTGTTGTGCACCGGGCACGGAGACGGGAACCAGTAAGCGCGCAGATCGCGATGCAGCTCAGCGGAATACCAAAAGTGCGTCGCCACGTCGAACGCGAGGAGACTTTCGTCCTCCAATCCTGCGCAGAGAGCCTCCTCGAGCGGAGCACTGCGACCTGAGACCCAATCGCGCGAAAGCAAGGCGGCGCCGCAGAATCGTCCCCGATTCGTCATTGGCAGGGACGAGACGAGCGGCAGCAATTTTGCCGGCACGCCCGAATCAACCAATGCGACCGGCGAATTTTGCGTGCGTAGCAAACGCAACAGTCGTGCATCGAAAACGCTGTCACCACGCAAAACCAAAAGATCCCGCCGGTCATCTGGCCAGACCGCGACGAGCTGCTCGAGCGTGACGGGACCAGTTCGTCGGGCAGCAAAATTCCGTGCAATCTTCGTCCAATGGGACGATGAAGCGTGACGAGTTTCCGACATCAGTTCTTCGCTGTCGGTTAGAATGAGAGCGCGGGTAAATCCGCATGCCTGCAATGTTCTGAGCGAGCGTTCCATCATCGAAATGCCGCAGAGTTCCACAGACGCGGCGGGATGGTCGGCGATGACGAGACATTCCATCTTCAGTTCCGCCACTCTCAGGATTTGAGCCGCGCGAGGCCCCTGAGATTTTCTTCGGCGTGCGCGCGCATTTCCGGCGTATCAACGTCCTGCCACCAGGCTGCCCCGATGTCAATCGCGCGGACCTTGGCATCTGAAGCCATCAAGCTCACCCCGTCGGCGAGGCTGCAATCGCCGTCTCGTCGCGCGCGTCGCAGATAATCGAAAAGCTCCTCGGAGCACAAAAATATCCCGGTATCGATCGCGTCGTAGATCTCGAGATTTTTTCCTAGAGTGACGACTCGGTCGCCGCTCGTTTGCACTTTCATGGCGTCATCGATGTCGAAAATTGTTTCCAGCTTTTTGTCGATCGCGAGAGCCAAGCAATTCGACGCACCGCACTCGAGAAGGAGATGGAGAATCACAGGGTCGAAGAGATGATCGCCCATGGTCAGAAAAAATGGCTCGGCGACTTTTCCGGCGGCGCACAAAACAGAGACGCCGTTTTGTTTTTGCCAATCGGGATTCCAGATCGGATTCAAATCGATCGTGGCCGGAACGAATGAGCGCAAAGATTCGATAAGATTATCGCTATTTGCGCCGACGATCGCGTGCAATGTTTGGACACCGGCATTCTCGAGCGATTCCGCGATGTACGAAATCAGCGGGCGACCCAGGATCGGCACGAGCGGCTTGGGCAATAATTCGCCGGACGCGCGCAAGCGGGAACCAGTTCCCGCCATGAGCACAACTGCATCGGTTATTTCGCGCATTAGATTCCGTAATACTTCCGCAGACCCCAAAGTTGTATGCGTTGTGGCAAAAGGCGAAAAATCAAAGGCGCCACGGCAGACTGGAAAAAATCCCCGACGGTTACGCGCGGCGGCGGATCTTCCCGGTCGATTATTTTCAGAATACGCCGCGCGACGAGTTCCGGTTGCGGCGCTGCTTCCATATTGCGATCAACGGTTTGCCACGCCTCGGCTACGCGCGGATTGTCCATCGACGTTCGCATGGCGGCGTCATTGAAGTTAGTCTTGATGTCGCCGGGCTGCAGATCGATGAACCGAAGATTTCGCTTTGGTGACTCGAGCTGCATCGTCATCGTGTAGGAGGCGAGCGCCGCTTTCGCGGCGTTGTATGCGGCCATGAATGGAACGGGTAGGCGCGACGCTAACGAACTGACGTTGATGATCAGGCCTCGCTCCTGGTCGCGCATCGATTCGATCGCCAATCGCATTAACTCGATCTGGGCGAAGAAAAGAACCTGAAAATAATTGGTTAGATCTGCTGGCAAAATTGATTCGGCCGGACCGAAGTGCCCGCTGCCCGCGTTATTAATGACAGCATCGAAACGGCCGGCTTGCGCCAACGCAGATTCAAAGCATCTCCGAATTGACGGCGCGTCGGATAAATCGAGAGCAAGCGGATGCAGCCGGGCGATTTGTGGAATGCGCGCTACATCGCGCGAAGTGCCCCAGACTTCGTCTCCCCGCGCGAGAAGGCCTTTGGCCGTGGCGAGGCCAATGCCCGAACTCACTCCAGTCAAAAAGATTTTTTTCATAGCCCCAATGTGTTCGCGTTCCGAGAGCCGCACTCTACATAGAAGACATCTGGATCGCACCGGCCCTCGGTGGGTTTCGTGCGCGGTGATAACGCCACGCGATGAAATAAGCGCCGAGGAAAACAACGCTGCTGGAGATTTCGCCGATGACTCCGCTGGTAATTGCGCGACAGACGATTGCGGGCGCCAGCGCAACTAGCGCCGCGTTAAACGGCGGTCCGATGTTCGCCCAGGGACTGCGCCACCCAAAGACGGAACGCAAGGCGCGATGACGCAGGATTCCCAAAAGCACGTAGGGCAGCAAAATACCGAAGGCCGCACCCATTACTCCGAAACTGCGAATGAGGAACAAGTTTGCGATGAACGCGACGACGCAGGTGATGGACGAGTTCAAAATATTCACGCGCGGTTTTTGGACCATAATTACGGTCTCGGCCAAGCCCACGAATGCGTTCGTGCCGCAGGCGATGGCGACGATGATCAACCATGTGCTGCCTCGGCGAAAGGCGGGCCCATAGATGGAGAGAATCGTGCCGCCGGCGAAGGTCATTACCGCGAGAAGTGGCAGCAAAATCCAAAGCATCCATTGCGCAACCTGCGAGAACGCGGCCGCGGCACGTTGCTGTTCACCGTGTACGGTCATTCCGGCAACGACTGGTGCGAAGATGGGATTGAACGCTTGATTCACTTTGCGCAACCCGCCCGCCACTTCCACTACGGCGCCGTAGATGCCGACGACCGGCAACGTCACGCCCGGCGCGCGTCCGATAAAACAGGCGAGCATAATGACATCCATGCGGACGATGAGCGCGTTGAGCACGTCGTAAGCGCTGATGTTTGCTGCGTAGGAAAGCAATCGGACAGCTTCGGCGCGATAAGAAAATCCGGCAGGCCGCATCGGCCCGGTGCGAAAAAGCGACCATGCCAGAGCGAGCGCGACGATGCCCGATGCGGCCGTTCCAGCGACTGCGGCAAAGGCCGGTGCGAATGTTTGTAAGCCGACCGCGAGAGCCAAAAGAAATGCGACGCTCGTTACAGTGGATTGAGTGATACCGCGCGAAAAGATGTCGTGTCGCATGACTTTCATGCCGCGCGAAATTGCCGTGTTAATATAATACAACGCTAGCCCTGGCAGCGCACAAAGCATGATCGAGAGCGCACTGCCCAACTGCCGATCCAAGCTGAGGCGATAGCCGAAGAGCCGAACGGCGATCATGGAAGCGACCGCGATGACAATGCTTTGCAGGAGTGCCAAGCAAACCGCGAGGCGAAACAGGGCGTGGCTGCGAGCGCGGTCGCCAGCGGCCTCGGATCGAGCGATAAAAGCGATGATCGTGTTATCGAGGCCGAACAAGCTGATCTTGCTCAGCACTTCAATCGTCGCCCATGCAACCAAATACGTGCCGAGAGCAGCCGGCCCAAGGAGTCGCGCGACAAGAAAAGTAAAGATGCCGCGAAAGTTCGAGGCCAGGAGCGCGATTGTGTTGACGAGCGCGCCGCGCTTTAATTCTGCGCCGTGATCGACCGGCGCAATATTCGACGCAGCAGTGGGGCGCGCGATCGCTTCCGCAGTCTTCATGAATCGGAATCGCCGGCAAACAATTTCATCTCGGGGCGCTGCCCCGCGGATGACTGCCGATGATAACGCCATCCTGCATTTCGTGAATCCAATCGCAGAATTCGGCGATCGCAGAATTATGTGTGACGAGCAGCAAGGCTTTGTCTTCCTCTTTAACGATATCTTGCAACGGCTCGAAAGCGCGTTGTGAGTTCGCGCTATCCAGGTTCCCAGTCGGTTCGTCAGCCAGGATCACACGTGGATCGTTCGCCAGCGCTCGCGCGTCGGCGGCGCGATTGCGCATTTCATTTCCGTGAGTCGCGCGAGGCGGCGCACTGGAATCATGACGTTTTCCTGCGCGGTGAAATCTTCGAGCAGGAAGTGAAATTGGAAAATAAAGCCGAGTAGTTCATTGCGTTTTTGAGACAAGCGCTCGTCCGGCAAACCGGAAACGAGCCGATGATCGATCGTGAGCGTTCCGCTATCCGCGCGATCGAGCAATCCGAGGATGTAAAGCAGCGTGCTCTTGCCGCAACCCGACGGACCGACGATGGCGTGAGCGCTGCCCGGTCCACATCGAGCGAGACGCCGCGTAAGGCGTGAACCTGTAAATCTTCTTCGCCGAGAAAACGTTCAAGGCTGCGGCAGCTCAGCCAGATATCGGAAACCATCTCTGGAAGTTACGATTCGCTCCGCGCGCTTCCAAAAATTAATTCGCCGCAGCCTGTGCCCGCCAGTTATCGAGCTGACTGGCGGACCGCGAGCAACCGAGCGTGCACGTCGCGTGACACGCCTTGTAGCTGTAGAATTGCTCGCGCAAATCCCTGACCGTGTAATCCACTAATGGCTTCGACCAGAGCGTGCGGGTCTGCGAGCACCAGTTCACCCGGCCAAATTCATCGATATAAAGATAACGGCTGCCCGCCCGGCATTTGAACGGCGACGACCCGTCGCGCACGAGACGTTTTCGGTAGCCGGAAAAATCCATCCAGCTTTTGGGTAACTTCTTGACGATGCGCTCGAAAACCTGAAGCTCCTGCTCGTTCAACTTCAGCTGCCCATATTTATCATGTACGAGGAGAACGCGCGGCGTAAAACCCATCTGACTCGCGAACGCCAAAACCTCTTCAGCCTCCCCCGGCGGGCAAGCGCCGATCACTCCGCTGACGGTGACGCGGAATTTCGCGTAATCGCGCAGCCATTCGAGACGTTTCCGCAAATTGTTCAGCACTTTCTGCGTGGTGTCGTTGCCATTAACGCCATCGATCGAGATTTGCATTTCCTGCAACCCCGCGTCGTTGAGTTCGTTGATCAGCTCAGGTTTCAAAAAGAAACCATTCGTGATCATTCCCGTGCGGAAAAAACGAAGCTCGCGGCATTTACGAATGAGGCGCGGCAGATCGGGATGAAGCGTCGGCTCGCCCCCGGTAAGGGAGATTCCGAACGTGCCGAGATTCTTCAGTTTTCGCAGCTGCGCTTCGAGCATTTCGATGGGAATCGGGTCGCTGGTTTTATCGAACTCCGTGCAATATGTGCAGGAAAGATTGCAGCGGCGAATGATCACCATTTGTGCTAGCAACGGGCTGTATCGCAATCGGAACGACATCCCGGGCACGTGTTCTTCCGAGCGCGTTGCAAGTATGGGCGTGGCTGTTAATTGTGCGGTCGGCATTGCGAAAATGGTGCGCCCGGCCAGCTGGCCAAAGGTTGGCCGGGAAAGAGTTACTCGCTTAACACCGGAATCGTCCCGACGCAATTCTTATCCACCTAGTTTCGTCCCGGAAACCGGGGCTTAAATGGATCATGAAGGTTGTAATCTTGGCGGATGCGCCCGCCGCATTAATCGAGCTTTGCGGCATCTCGTTGATCGAGCGTTTGCTCCGGACGCTACAACGTGTTGAGGTGCACAACGCCGTTATTCTTTCGAGCACAGCGGAAGCATTGGAGAAAGAATTGGCCAGGCCTTCGCCGCCTCGGAGCGAGATCGCATTTAGATTCCAAAGGCGGAACGCGGGGCCGGTGACGATCGAGGAAATCTGCGGCGCGGGCTCGGAAGGCGATATGCTGTTGGTTCTACCGGGCGATGCCGTTTGGGACGACCGGCTCATCAGTTTGCTCATCACACAAAAGGAACCGGCCGCTTTGGTTGACTCCGCTCCGCCGCCATCTTTGGAGACTTTCATTTCCCAAATGCCGGCAACGACGCGCGGGCGGATTTGCGGCGCTGCGGTATTGCGTCGTGATTGGACATCGGGTGAAAGCGGACCTTTCTACGAAATTTTGCGCCGCGCCGTGAATGGGGAACGCCTGCCTTTATTGGACATCGCGGCGCAACCTTCCTACTCGCTCGCAATGCGCCGCGAGCTGAGGCCACTCTGGATTCCCGCGCCGCAGCCTGCGCACCGAAAGCAGGCGGAGCGTCTCATCCTGGACGCGGCACAAAAAGGTTCGCTCGATTTGCCGGCCTGGGTGC
>QHNB01000089.1 GCA_003217965.1 Verrucomicrobiota bacterium
TTCGCTTTATCTGCCGTTTTTCAAGGCGCCGGTTATCACCAACATGGGTTGGTTCACTATTCTGTTTTTCGCGCTCGTCATCGTGGGATCGTCAAACGCGGTGAATCTGACTGATGGTCTGGATGGACTGGCCATTGGTTGCACGGTTACGGTGGCACTGGCTTATGCGTTTCTTTCCTATGCGGCTGGAAATTTTCGCATCGCGGAATACTTGCAGGTTCCTTTTTATCCATTTAGCGGTGAGCTGACCGTGATTTGTGCGGCCCTGGTCGGGGCCGGATTGGGCTTTCTTTGGTTCAATTGTTTTCCGGCAAAAGTTTTCATGGGCGACACCGGCTCGCTCGCCATTGGCGGAATGATCGGAGTGGTCGCCATTTGTTGTAAACAAGAACTGCTGCTGGCGGTGGTTGGTGGCGTCTTCGTGATCGAAGCCATTTCCGTCATTCTCCAAGTGCTCAGTTTTCAGCTGACCGGGCGCCGCATTTTCGTGATGTCGCCGATTCACCATCACTTCGAGCTGGTCGGGTGGAAGGAGAATACCGTTATCGTGCGGTTTTGGATCCTCTCTGCCGTCTTCGCTGTGCTTGGTCTGGCGACGCTAAAATTGCGATGAAAGCGCGTTACCAAGATACAAATGCCGTCGTCCTTGGTGCCGGACTGAGCGGAACAGGGGCGGCATTGCTGCTGAAATCCAAGGGCGCGGAGGTCACCGTGCTTGATAGCGCGGATGAGACAAAGCTGTTGAAATCTACGATCGACAACCTGCGCGCGAACGGCGTGCGCGTGATCACAGGAGCAGCGGCTGATCAAAGTCGTGATTCCTACGATTTGGTAGTGTTAAGCCCCGGCATCGATCCCGACTCCCGCCTCGCGCAAAATTTCGCGTCGCAAAAAGCCGAAATGATCGGTGAACTCGAACTCGGCTGGCGATTTTGCGAGCGGCCGGTCATCGCGATCACTGGAACTAACGGCAAAACGACGACCACAGAATTGATCGCGCAAATGTTGAACGCATGCGGCCAGCGAACAATTGCCTGCGGCAATATTGGGAAGCCCCTCACTCAGGTGGTGCGTGATCAATCGAACTTTGATGTACTCACGGTTGAGGTCAGCTCCTTTCAACTGGAGACGATTAAGAGTTTTCGACCGGCGATCGCGGTTTGGCTTAACTTCGCGCCCGATCATCTCGATCGCTATTCATCAGTCAGCGAGTATCGCGCGGCTAAGCTGCGCATTTTCGAGAACCAAACGGCGGATGAGGTTGCCGTGGTGAACGCGAGCGAAAACATTCCGCAAATCCGCGGACAGAGAGTGACATTCAGTGCCTACAACGACCAAGCGGACTTTCGGCTTTCTGGGAATACGATCTATTTTCAAAACAGCCCGGTGCTGCCCCTGGCCGAGGCGAAGCTGCGGGGTTCCCACAATATTGAAAACCTGATGGCGACGCTGGCCACGGGTCATGCCCGCGGACTTTCGTTCGAGCAAATGGTCCCGCCGCTCTGCCAATACGAGCCGCAGCCGCACCGCTGCGAATTTGTGCGGACTGTATCTGGGGTTGCCTACGTCAACGATTCGAAAGCGACCAATCTCGATGCCGTTGAGAAAGCATTGCTCGCGCAAACGAAACCGGTCGTGTTAATCGCGGGCGGAAAAGACAAGGGTTTCGATTTTCGATCATTGCAAGGCTTGGTGAAGGAGAAGGCGCGCGCCGCCATTCTCATTGGCGAAATGGCTGAGCGCATTCGACAGGACTGGCGCGAGGCGACACGGTGCGAACTTGCCCGTTCCCTGCCCGATGCGGTCGAACGCGCACACGCCATCGCGCAACCGGGCGAGGTCGTCTTGTTTTCACCCGGGACCTCCTCCTTCGACATGTTCAAAAGCTACGCCGATCGGGGCGATCAATTTCGTTCGCTGGTCCGTGCTTTACCGAAATGAAAATGAAACTCCCACAGTTCCCGCGAATCGCTCCGCCGAAAAAGCGATTGCGCGCCGCGGCCGCGCGACGCGCCACTGCGCCGACTTCGGACTTCGAGGACATGTCGGAGCCGAACATGAAATTGTCGCGCGCGCTTTTGATCGTACTGGTTCTGCACATCGTTGCGGTTGCGGGAATCATCGCCTTCAACGCAATCAAAAGTCGGCAAGGGTCAATTCCTGCGCCGGCGATGACGAGTGCCGGCGCAAAATTGAAACCGCAACCGGCAACCTCGACTGCTCCGCTCCTCACGCATCATGAAGACGCCCCTGCGCATTCAGTTTCGGCCGGAGCAAGGAGCGACAAGAGGACAAAACCAACCGAGCCGCCGCTGCCGGAGGGCGCCAAGTATTACACCGTGGCCAAAGGCGATAATCCCGTCACCATCGCAAAAAAATTCAAAGTCTCCTACGACGACTTACTCGCCGCGAACCACATCGATGATCCGCGCAAATTAAAGGTGGGCCAGAAACTCATCATTCCGCCCAAGAAAGCGAAGAAAGGCTGATGCATCGGAAAAGCGCACATTTTCTTTTTCTAGCTGTGCTCGGAATGCTCGTCATCGGCATCGTAATGCTTTTCAGCACCAGCGCCTTTGCCCGGGACGCGCACGGCGACGTTTATTTTTTCATTAAACGGCAGGCCATTTGGCTTGGGATTGGGCTGACGGCCTGCATGGCTGCGACGCTGGTTGACTATCATTTTTGGCAACGCACCTGGTGGCTTTGGTTTGCCGTTGCGTTGGGCACGCTCGCGCTTTGTTTTGTGCCGCATCTGGGGATGCGTATCAATGGTTCGCGTCGCTGGGTGGCTGCGGGGCCGATTACCTTTCAACCATCGGAGATTGCGAAAATCGCGGTGGTTTTTTTCCTGGCCTGGTGGTTTGCACGTTTCGAGAAGCGGAGCGCGAACTTGATTTGCGGTTTCGCCGTTCCTCTCGTTTTCATCGCGCTGGTCGTTTCGCTGATCATCACGGAGGTGGATCTTGGCACGACCGCGCTCATCGGCGCGACCACTTTTGTCATGATGTTCGTCGCCGGGACAAACTCAATTTTACTTGGTGCCTTATCGGCCAGTGGACTGGTGGGACTGCTCTGCGTCGCTTCGTGGATGCCGGAGCGAATGAGCCGGCTGCTCGCATTCATGCATCCGGAAAATTACAAGCAGGACGCAGGCTTGCAGCAGATGCAGGCGCTAATCGCCTGGGGGAGCGGAGGGATGGAGGGTCTCGGGCTCGGCAACGGCCGTCAGAAAATGCTCTACCTGCCTTACGCCCACACCGATTTCATCTTTCCGATGATTGGCGAGGAGCTAGGACTGCGAGTGAGTCTCCTCGTCATATTTTTGTTCATTGTCATCATCGTATGCGGAATGATGATCGCGCTGCACGCGAAAGATCGCTTTGGTCTGTTGCTCGGATGCGGCCTCGTTTCGCTGCTGGCCTTACAAGCGGCGCTAAACATTGGCGTCACGACCTCTTTGTTGCCGAATAAAGGATTGCCTCTGCCATTTATCAGTTACGGCGGATCAAACCTGGCCGCGTGCCTGTTCGGCATTGGAATTCTTTTGAATATTTATCGCCAGGCCAAACTCGAACCGGAACACAACACTCGCGCGACCATGCAGGCACGCGCCACGCCTCGAATTTGAAACGAGCAAAATGAACGCAGTCATTGCATGTGGTGGAACTGGCGGACATTTGTTTCCCGGCCTGGCCGTGGCGGAAGTGCTTCGCCAACGCGGCCATGATCCGAGCATTGGATTGCCCTCGCCTTTCTCGCCGACCATTTTCGGTTTCGTTCGCCGTTTCAATGAAAGCCTCGCGCGTTGTCGCGCGATTTACCGCCGTTACAAACCGCAGGTCGTGCTCGGCATGGGCGGGTTCACGTCAACGGCGCCGGTGCTTGCTGGAAAAATGCGCGGTGTGTGCACGTTCATTCACGAGTCGAACGCGATTCCGGGAAAGGCCAACAAATTGACGGCGCGCCTCGTCCGTGCCGTCTTACTCGGCTTCAAAGAATGCGCGCCATTCTTTCCAAGGGTGAAAACGGAGATCACGGGCACGCCCATCCGGACGGATCTGCAACGGATTGATCGTAGGCTTGCGCGCGAGAAACTCGGCTTGCACGGCGACATCTCCACGCTTCTGGTTATGGGCGGCAGCCAAGGCGCGAGCGGAATCAATCAAGCAATGATTAAATCGCTGCCGGCGCTGGCGGATACCGCGCTTCAGGTCATTCATCTCACGGGTACGCGGGAGGAAAAACTTGTCGCTGACAATTATCGCCGGGCAAATGTTCCGGCCTTCGTGGCGTCATTTCACCACCGCATGGAGGAGGTTTACAGCGCGGCGGATCTGGCGGTCGCACGATCCGGCGCAGCCAGCCTGGCCGAACTGGCATCGTTCTCCTTGCCCGGAATTCTCATTCCGTTTCCCTACGCTTCGGACGATCACCAAACGCGCAACGCGGAAATTTTTACCAAGGCCGACGCCGCAATTGTAGTGAAGGAAGCGGAGATTCTTGATGACATCCTGGCGCGCAGAATCCGCGAGATTATCGATGATCCGGTGCGTTTGCAGCGGATGTCAAAAAATTCGGCGCGGCTTTCATCCCGCAATGCCGCGAATGCGGTCGTGGAAACAATGGAGCGATATACCGCAACATGAGGCCGTCAGCTGATTTAGATCTGGCGCGATTTCTTACGCGCGAGCATCACCGCATTCACCTGATCGGAGTGGCCGGCAGCGGCATGAGCGGTATTGCCGCGCTTCTGCTTGAACTTGGTCATCGCGTCAGTGGTTCGGACAAATCGATCTCACTCGAGGTGGAACGCTTACAGCGACTCGGTCTGGAATTTTTCCATCACCATCGTCCAGAGGACGCGAAAGAGGCCGAACTAATCGTTTACTCCTCTGCCATTAAGGAGCAAAACCCAATTCTGACGGCAGCCCGCGGCTCCTCCAAGCCGGTGGTGCGACGGGCGGAAGCTCTTGCTGCGATGATGCGCGATAAGCGCGGAATTCTGGTCGCGGGAATGCATGGCAAAACGACCACTTCCGCCATGGCCGCGCATGTTTTGCGGGAAGGCGGGTTGCACCCGTCGCATTATGTCGGCGCCGAGATTCCGATCCTCGGGCAGAACGCGCATTGGGATTCGCGCGGCGAGTATTTTGTGGCCGAGGGCGACGAAAGCGACGGCACGATCCGCCGCTTTCATCCTCACTACACGCTGATTTTGAACATCGAACCTGAGCACCTAGATTTTTATGAGGATCTGGCCGCGATCGAAACGACTTTTGCCGAGTTGGTCGAGCAAACAAGTGGCAAAGTGTTTTATAATGCTGATGACCCGACCGCCGCGCGCGTCTGTCAATGTGCTCAGTCAATCTCCTACGGCCTAAGCGAAGACGCGGATTACCAGGGTAAAGACATCGCGCTCGAAGATTTTGCTTCGGTCTTTTGCGTTTATAGCAAGGGCAAACAACTCGGTGAGGCCCGGCTGAACGTGCCCGGGCGTCACAACGTCCAGAACGCGATCGCCGTCATCGCGCTCGCCACAGAGTTAGGTATTCCGTTCGATAAAATCGCTAAATCGCTGGCTAAATTTCAGCACGCCCGGCGGCGATTCGAAATTAAATATCAAAGCGATCGCTTTTTGTTGGTCGACGACTACGCCCATCATCCGACGGAAATTCGCGCCACGATCGCGACAGCGCGCTGGGCCGGCCGCGAACGCGTCCTGGCCATGTTCCAGCCGCACCGGTATTCCAGAACGAAAGCATTGCGCAAAGAGTTCGGCGCGGCTTTCGACTGCGCGGATCGAGTGGTGATCACGGATATTTACGCCGCTAGCGAATCACCAATTCCCGGAATCTCCGGCCGGGTTATTGCCGAGGAAATTTCTGCACACGGCCACCCCGGTGTCAGCTATCAACCGCGGCTTGCCCGTGTTCATTGCGACATCGGGAATATGCTTGCCTCGGGAGATCTGGTTCTCAGCCTCGGGGCTGGAAACATTCACGAGCAGCTCTCAGTCCTGGCGGCTGAACTGGTCATCGCCGAGAAATTGAAAGCGATCGTCGGTGAAGAAGGCGACGTGCGTCTGCACGAGCCGTTGGCAAAACACACCACGTTGCGCGTCGGCGGCCCGGCGCAATTCTGGGTAGAACCTCGGACAGAAGCGTCGTTTGCAGAACTGATTCGCTTTTGCCGTCGTGAAAATTTGCCCCTGTTCGTCATCGGCCGCGGATCGAATTTGCTTGTTCGGGACGGCGGAATTCGCGGCCTCGTTGTTCATCCGTGCGGAGGCGAGTTCGATCGGATTGAAGTCCAGAGCAATGAAATCACGGCTGGTGTCGGCGCAAAACTGAAACAGATCGCTTATGCCGGACGCAACGCTGGCGTTGGTGGACTGGAGTGGATGGAAGGTATTCCCGGCGAAGTCGGCGGCGCCTTGCGCATGAATGCTGGCGCCATGGGTGGGCAAACTTTTGAAAATGTCGTGCGCGTGCGGTTTCTCGATAGCGATGGCAATGCGCATGTGAAGACTCCAGCGGAAATGGAAGTGCAGTATCGCCATGTAGCGACCTTGGAAAAAAACTATGCCGTTTCGGCGGTCTTTCGCGGAGTGCCCAGCGCGAAAGATGAGATTGTTCGCAAACTGGAGGAGTCGCAGCACAAACGCCGCACCACGCAGCCAGCGGCATCAAGTGCGGGGTGCATTTTCAAAAACCCGGGAACTATTCCGGCCGGAAAATTGGTGGACGAACTGGGTTTGAAAAACACGAGCGTAGGCAAAGCGCGCGTTTCGGAAGTGCACGGAAACTTTATTGTTAATGACGGCGGCGCTACCGCCGAGGAAATGCTCGAGTTGATCGAGCAAATCAAAGCAGCTGCGCGCTCAAAACGGGGAGTGGAGCTTGAGACTGAAGTGCAAATCGTGGGAGAGCCGCTGTGATTGTGTTGTCGTGTCATTCTGAGCGAAGTGGAGCGAAGCGAAATGAAGGCAAAGAATCTCCCGCTACAGTTCGACCGCTCGGCTTTTTGAAATTAGAGATCCTTCGACTTCGCTCCGCTCCGCCCAGGATGACAGATAGAACATGCCGGCGGGACAAAACCCGACCGGTCGCTGGTACTACGGAAGAACCAATCCGATGAAATTGCCGAAAAAGATCGCGGTTTTAATGGGTGGCCCGGGCTCGGAACGCGACGTTTCGCTCGCGACCGGTCGCGGTGTTTCGAAAGCGTTGCGATCGCTGGGCGTGGAAGTAGTCGAAATCGATGTACGAGACGAGAGTTTCGAATTGCCCGGTGATATCGATCTGGCATTCCTCACCATCCACGGAACGTTTGGCGAAGACGGGCAGTTGCAGAAAATTTTGGAACAACGCGGCGTCCGTTACACCGGAGATGGCATCGAAGAGAGCGCCACAGCGTTCGATAAAATCCGCTCGAAAGAGAGATTTCGCCAGCACGGCGTAATGACCCCGCCCTGGCAGGTCGTCAGGGCGGACCAACGGCCAACGATTCCGTTGCCGATCGTGGTAAAACCGCCCCGCGAGGGTTCGACTGTCGGGGTGGTCATCGTGAAGAATGAGCACGAGCTGGAATCGGCTATGGCAGAAGTGTCGAAGTACGGTCGTGAATTGTTGGTGGAAAAATTCGTGCCGGGCCGCGAGCTAACAATCGGAATTTTAGGTAATAACGCGCTGCCTATTCTAGAGATCATTCCGAAGGGCGGGTTTTACGACTTCAACAACAAGTACCCTTTCCTAAACCCGCAAGCCGGAGGTGGGGCACAGCATGTTTGCCCGGCAAAGATCGACAAGGAGAAGACCCGCGAGATTCAGGAACTGGCGTTGCGGGCTTTTCGCGCGGTTGGTTTGCAGGTGTACGCTCGCGTCGACGTTCTTTTGCCGGAAGACGGTGCGGCGACGGTACTGGAAATAAACACGATTCCAGGAATGACGGAAGCGAGCTTGCTACCGGAGGCGGCAGCCGCGGCCGGAATCAACTATCCCGATCTATGCCTTCGCATCATTGAGTTATCGCGAGAGCGAGAGGAAGCAGGGAAATGAAACCGAGTCGCTCCACGCGCAAACGCCCGCGCAATCAGCGCGTGTCGAACCCACGTCAGCGCAAACAGCAGCATCTGCTCGATGTCAAAGTGCGCTCGCGCAAAGCGACCCAGCACCGCAACCGCCGCCTTCTCGTCTTTGTTTCCAAAATTGTTTTAGCGGCGGGGCTTTGTGCGGGAATTTACCTCGGTCTCCGCGTGGGCGCGCGGCGGTTCTTTTTTGAAAATCCAGATTACAATCTCGTCACCATTGACATGCAGACCGATGGCACGTTGCAGCGCGATCAAATTCTAAAAGCGGCCGATCTGCGCGAAGGCGAAAACATTTTTCGGGTGAATCTGGCACACGTTCACGATGTCCTTCAGCAACTGCCGCAGGTCGACGAAGTCCAGGTCGTCCGCAAAATGCCGGGCGAAATCGATATTCGAATTGTTGAGCGGAAACCGATCGCCTGGATCACGAGCGAAAAGCAAATTTCCGATCCATTTCAGTCCGAGGTCGCTTTTTTGATTGATGCGCGCGGCGTACTCATGAAAGAGAAGAAGTTGTTGCCAGAGTACCTCGGCTTACCGCTGATTACCGGGTGCACGGGCGAGTCGCTCGAGTCGGGCAAAATCGTCCAATCACTCGAAGCGAAAGCCGCGTTGGAATTGCTTCGTTTAAGCGCGGGCAGTTTCATGCAAACACGCTTCCAGATCCGCGAAATTGATGTCTCGAAGGGTTATTGCCTCGTCGTCACTGACAAAAATCACACCCGCGTGACGCTCGGATTCGATCATCTCGAGACCCAAATTCAGCGGCTCGAACAGTTCCTGGTCTACGCCGACGACGCCAAGCGCGATATCGAGACAGTCAACCTGCTCGTGCAAAGAAATATCCCAGTGACATTCATGAAACCGGCGAGCGAGGTGATCAATGATACGATCGATCCGGAGGAGACGCCGCGAATCATGAAGGCGATTCCAGTAAACCCCCAAACGGGCGGGTCGTCCGCAACCAAAACAAAGGCGGAGCAGGCCGCGTCCAAGAAAATACCAACAGGTCCGCAGCCGTTTTCGGCGCGGAAACAAAGCCAAAAAGGGAGGAACGAGTAAGGAATGGGAAACAATGATTTAATGGTCGGATTGGAAATCGGGACGTCTAAAATTTGCGTCGTTGTCGGCGAAAGTCGGCCGGACGGGACGACGAAAATTTTGGGCGTTGGCCAGGCGCCATCGCGCGGCGTGCGTAAGGGCGAAATCGTCGATTTCGAAACGGCGATGAAATGCGTGCACGAAGCCGTGGTTGATGCCGAACAGAAAAGCGATGTCATGATTCGCAGCGTTTATGTCGGTGTCGCCGGGGCGCACATCCAGAGTTTCAACAATCGCGGTTGTGTGAGGTTACCGGACGACCGGGACGAGATCGACGAGCAGGATATCGAGGATGTGAAGATCAGCGCACGTGAAGTGAGTATTCCGGCGCAGAACGCGTTTCTCCACTCAATCATTCAGCATTATCACGTCGACGGTCAGGATGGCATTCTCAATCCGATCGGGATGCTCGGGCAAAAATTGGAAGCCGATTTTCATATCATTCACGGTGTCAGGACCCGGATTCAAAACACCATTCGATGCATCAAAGAACTGCCGCTGGAAGTGGAGGACGTGGTTTTCACCGCACTCGCTTCCGCCCAGGTCGTACTCACCCAACAGCAAAAAAATCTCGGCGCCCTCGTCATCGACATGGGCGGCGGCACGACGGATTACATTCTTTACGTTGACGGCGCGGTCAGACAAAGCGGCGCTCTCGGCGTCGGTGGCGATCACATCACCAACGACATTTCCATGGGATTGCGCATCCCCATGGCGCGAGCGGAGAAACTTAAAATCGAGGAAGGAAGTGTCACCCTTGGGAACTGCCTGCCCGGCGAAACGGTGGTGTTGAAAGATGATTCCGGATTCGCGGGAAAGGAGATCGACCGGGAGACGCTCAACACCATTATTCATCTGCGAGTGCGCGAGACGTTCGAGCTGCTTAAGCGTACGCTTGATGAGGAATCGTTTATCAATTACGTCGGCGAAGGAATTTTCATTACCGGCGGCTGCAGTTTACTACAGGGAATCGACCATCTGGCCGAGGAAATCTTCGAAATTCCGGCGCGGCTCGCGCGCGCGCAGACGATGTCCGGATTGACCTCGGCGTTTCAGAATCCCCAACTTTCAACTGCAATCGGCTTGATCAAATACGCGCAAGCAGTGCAAGCGGATCGGCCACAACGGCGCGGTCTAACACGAATTTTCAGCCGTTTTATACCGGGAATGCGATGAACCAGTTACCTCATTACTCACTAAACAATGTCATCCCGAGCCGCATAGACGGCGAGGGAGCTCGCGAGATCATAGAGGGCCTTCGTGAGATCCCTCGTTTCGCTCGGGATGACGTCGCGCAGCCGCGCTCACGAAAAACAAACAGCGAACATTTATGATTCAACTTAATCGAAATTACACTTTGCCGGAACGTGAGGACGACATCATCCCGATCAAAGTCATTGGCATCGGCGGCGCCGGTTCGAACGTGCTTGACCGGGTGGTGCTCGATGGGATGGATAAAGCCGATCTCATTGCTGCAAACACCGACGCTCAGTCGCTCGCAAGTTCGGTTGCGGCTGCGAAAGTTCAGCTTGGGCGTTCAATCACCCGCGGCCTCGGTACCGGAGGTGATCCGGAACTCGGCTTTACCTCTGCCTATGAGTCAGGGGACGAGATTCGGGCGGCATTGGCCGATGCACGTTTGATTTTTATCTGTGCCGGTCTGGGCGGCGGCACCGGTTCCGGGGCTAGTCCGGTTATCGCCCAGACCGCGCGGGAAATGGGCGCGCTCGTCATCGTATTTGCGACAATGCCCTTCTCCTTCGAAGGCAAGCGACGAACGGCGCAGGCACAAGAAGCGCTCGCGCGGTTTCACGAGTTAGCCGATGCCGTGGTCTGTTTTGAAAACGACCGAATGGGAGATATGGTCGCGCCGAAAGCCGGGATTCATCAGGCCTTTGCGGTCGCGGACATGACCATCAGCCAGAGTCTGCGCTCGATCGTTAATTTGATTCAGCGTCCGGGCATCCTCCGGATCGGCTTCGATGATTTGCTCGCAGCGCTGCGCGGCGGAGGCGGGCGTTGCTTGTTCGGTTATGGCGAAAGTGATTCAGACAATCGCGCGCATGAAGCGCTGGCCCAAGCCTTGAAAAATCCACTGATGGATCGCGGGCGCATGCTCGGGGAAGCATCACGAGTGCTGGTCCAGGTTGCCGGCGGGCCGGCGATGACGCTCTCGGAGGTAGAAATTCTGATGCGCGAACTGAACAAACACATCAGCGACCATACGCAATTGCTCTTTGGCACCGCCGTCGACGGACGAATGGGCGACCGTCTAAGCGTGACTTTGATCAGTTCACTCGCAGGCGAAACGGATGAACGGCCGGTGCAGAACTTTGTGCCAGTAAAAAGCTTTGAGTCGCCGCCGGCGAATCCGATCGTGCGGCCGCCCGAACCGGAGATTGCGCCCGTGGTTGTTCAGGAAACGCTTGAACCTGAGCCGAAGATTGAACCTGCAGCAGCGGCGCCAGTCGTCGAGCCCGAGAGAGTGCTTCAGGTTGAACCCACGCCGTCCATACAAAGTTTGGTTCCAAGCGATCAGACTACTGAATCCGAGATGGTCGAAGCTGAACCGGAGTTCGCGCACGAGGCGGAGCCAGCAGCGGAGAAAACAACGCCGCCGCGAATTATTCCACCAAAAAAGAAGCCGGTCGTTGCCTATAAAGCGGCAACGCAGGTTTCGCCTAAGCCGGAGTCGCCGGTCGAAAAACCGAAACAGGAAAAATCGGTTGCTGCGAAACAGGAGGTACTGCAATTCGAGCCGATGACGCGTGGGCGTTTCGAAAAGAGCGAACCCACTATCGTCGAAGGCCAGGATCTGGATGTGCCGACCTTTCTGCGCAAGAATGTGAGAGTGAAGTGACCGTTAGCGAAGGCTAATCGTCATCCCAAGCGGAACGGAGTGGAGTCGAGGGATCTCACCCCTCCCAGCGCAATTCGGCGGCTGGGCGCAGCCGCTGTTACAAGCTACTTCTTCATCAAATCCAACACGGCCACCG
>QHNB01000284.1:0-993 GCA_003217965.1 Verrucomicrobiota bacterium
ATGGCGCCCATCGAGCATGATGGCGGTTACCTGATCCTAAACGATCAGCAGCCCTACTCGATCGAGATTGCTTCGCCGACCCGGGTGGAAACGTTTGTGCTGTGGTTTCCAAGAGGCTGGGCGGAGGAAGTCTGGTACAGTTTCGATAGCACGCCGGAAACGTCGCTAGAGAATCCGCCTGAGGATAACAGGGCGAACGCGTTCTTCTTCGAACGCTACACCAGACATGACCAGATCGTTTCGCCGAAGGTGCGCGCTTTGCGCGCAGCTTTTAAAGGTGAGGAAACGATCGAAGACGGCTGGTTGGAAGAAAAACTGCGGGAGTTGCTCGCGTCGATGCTTGCCACTCAGCAGGCGCTCAAACATGACGTCGGCAATTTGCCGGCCGCGCGCGCATCCACTCGCGAAGAACTATGGCGCCGGGTAAATCGGGCTCGCGATTATTTGCACGCGCATTTGAATGCGCCGATCTCATTATCTGATGTCGCCGCAGCGGCGTGTCTGTCGCCGTTCCATTTGTTGCGAGTGTTCCAAGCGACGTTTCATCAGACGCCGCATCACTATCTGAACCAGTGCCGATTGGAACGAGCGAGATTTCTGCTGGAAAAAACGCGAATCCCGGTGACCACGATTTGTTTGGAATGCGGGTTCACCAGCCTGGGCTCGTTTAGCGCGCTGTTTCACAAGCACTGCGGTATGTCGCCGCGGGCCTGGCGGAAAAGCCGAGGACTCAGCTTCGAGGAAAATAGCAATATTCGAGAAGTATATCTGATGGGCGCGACCTAAGGTCGCGTTCATGAATACACCTTTCACGCGTAAGAAGTTTCTGATCAGTAGCGGGATCGCGGCGGCTGGCGTTCTTTGCGGTCGCGGCATGATACGTGCCCAGCCAGGAACAACAGCGTCTGTTCCGCCGACCTCAGCATCACCGCCGTTAGCCGATAATGTCCCCGATTTTCCCGAGCACGATCCGCAAATCGATCGGGCACGGGT
>QHNB01000284.1:1140-3964 GCA_003217965.1 Verrucomicrobiota bacterium
ATCGTCAAAGCAGCGGTGACGGCGTTTCCAAACATCGTGTACGTGCCCGGGCCACATAAGATTCCGCTGATTGCGCATGCGGAGAAAGGCGGCCCGCCGGCGGTGGCGGTGCTGGAGTTTTTGCGGCCGCTTGTCAGTTGAACCCAAGGCAACGAATATGAACAATCAAAGGAGCATCTCGTTAGGCCAAATCGGACAGGTCTCAGTGAACGTGCACGATCTCGATCGCGCGACTGCGTTTTATAAGGATAAGCTCGGCATAAGACATCTTTTCAGTATTCCGCCGAAAATGGCGTTCTTCGATTGCAACGGTATCAGGTTGATGTTGGCGATACCGGAGCGACCAGACCTGGATCACCCAAGCTCGATTCTGTATTTCAAGGTGAAGGAAGTCGAAAAAGCGCATCAGGCATTGGTCTCGCATGGCGTTCACTTTGAAACGGAACCAATGCTAGTTGCGCCGATGGCGACGCACGATTTGTGGCTGGCAGAGTTCCGAGATTCCGAGAACAATGTTCTGGCGTTGATGTGCGAAAAGCCGAAGCCAGGCACCTGATGCGCCGCGTCGAGCGATCTCGATCTTACCGTGTTTCAGCAGGGACTTTCTGAATCAGCGTTTCAAAACGGGGATCGCTTCGCAAGCCGTCCAGGATCGGGTTAATTCTGATTTGGAAGGCAAACCAGTTGCGTTCTTCTACTGCCTTTGCCAGCCAGGAAAACGCCTCTTCCTTTTCGCTCAATCGCACATAGGCCATCAGGTAATGCGCGGCAGGGACGTAGTCGCCTCGCGCCGCTTTTTCATTCAATCGTTGCAACTGTTTTTGCGCCAAGGCGCGGACCGCGGCGTCGAATCCCGATGCCATGTAAGTCTGTTCCAGGATTCTCGCGTGTTCGGGTTCGCCGTTTAGTGTTAAGGCGGAGCACCATTGGGTGATGGCTTCGTGGGCCATTCCTTTTTTCTCACAGGCGTCTCCGAACCATTCGTGCGCAGTTGGATAGCCGGGATGCAGCTCCAAGGTTTTGGCAAACTCTTTTATCGCCCGATCATAATCGCGCAGGAAAAAGAAGAGTCTGCCTCGGTGGAGATTGAGCCCGGGAAAGAACGGATCAAGCTGGGTGGCCCGTTCGATTTGCGCAACCGCTTCCTCGTTGCGTCCGAACAAGGCCAGGCAAATGCCATAGTGATGCGGGATATCGGCAAAGTTTGGATCCAATTCCATCCCGCGGCGAAACGCGCGTTCGGCCGCTGGCCAGTCCCGCTTATAATATATTTCGACGGCTGCCAGCGGATTGTAGACCTCGGCCAACGTGTTATCCAAGCTCAGCGCTTTCGTAACTGCGCTCTCTGCTGGCGGCCAATGTTCTGGCGGCGGCAAAATGCCGTTGGCCGCACCAAACGAGTGATACAAACTGAGGCCCGCGTAAGCCGCAGCATAATTCGGATCGAGCTCGACCGCTTGTTGAAAATAATCGCGAACCTTTTCATAACCCGGCGCAAAAAAGTTCCTCCAGTGATATCTGCCCTTCAGATAAAGCTGATGTGCCTCGGTGTTCTTTGTCGGCTGCGAAGCAATCGCGCGCCGCTCGGCGCCAGTCAGCCTGGCTTGCAACGCCTCGGCGATCTTGGAGGCAATATCGCTTTCGACGGCAAAAATGTCGGTCAATTTGCGATCGTATCTTTCCGCCCAAAGATGGGAATCGTTCTCGGCGTCGATGAGTTGAACGTTGACCCGAACCTGGTCGACCGCTTTCTGAACCGTGCCTTCCAGAATATTGGCAACGCCGAGTTGCTTCGCGATTTGGGAAATGTTGTCGGGCGAATTCTTGAAGCGTTGGGTCGAGGTACGCGAGATGACTTTCAGATCGCCGATCTTCGAGAGTCTGGTCAGGATTTCTTCCTGGATGCCGTCGGCAAAATAAGCGTTCGCTTTATCTTCACTCAGATTTTCAAACGGCAGGACCGCGATCGACTTGTGCAGATCCGGTGGGCGCACCGTGGGTTTTTCCTCGCGCGAGCCGTCGCCTTTGAATTTTTTTGGCGTTTCCGGATTACCGATCTCATCCGAATAGAGATTAACGATGGCAAGCGTTGCGCCATGTTTCACTTCGCAGGTGCCTAGCTCGTGCAGGAGCGGACGCCACCGCCCATATTGTTCGAGATCGTCGGCGACACGCTTGGACAAGAGAATATGGCCAGCGTCGCCGCAATCCATCACTCGTTGGGCGACGTTGATCCCGGCGCCGGCAATGTTTGCTTGTTCATTTAAGTCGGTCACCTCCTGGACCGGACCACTATGGATTCCCATGCGCACACGAAGGTCAGGATGATCTCTCAGCGCCTTGCTCACCTCGAGCGCACAGGCGACCGGCGCTTCAGGGGTTGTGCGAAAAACGAGCGCCCCACCATCACCGGTTGGTAAGCGCAGCAATTTGCCTTCGGCTTGCGCCGCGCGGAATGGCTCGGTCGCGCGGACGATTTCCCGGAGTTTTTGCAACTGCTCGCTCTGCTCGTGAATGAGCAGTTTGGAATAACCGACGATGTCGATGAATAGGACATGTCCGATTTCCAACTTCACGTCTGAAGCGAGTTCCGGCGGCATAAGACTCCTTCTATCATGATCTTCGTCATTTAACGAGAAAGCGGCCTTCAAAAGAGGATATTGAACGGGGCGAGGCACGGAAAACTGATCCCTCTCCGTCAGCTATGGCCTAACGACGCTCGTTAAAGTTTAGGGGCTGAGGCCAGGAGTTGGCTGAAGCGCGGGTCTTTTCGGATCGGGTCCCATTCCCAGCGATATTTCAGATCGTTCCCGGTGATGCTGTA
>QHNB01000168.1 GCA_003217965.1 Verrucomicrobiota bacterium
AGCCGATAATCGCGCCAATGCCGAGGGCGGTGAGATCGATGGCAGTAAGGGAACGTTTCATCTGACGTTCGGGCGCGCTGGCCTCACGCATCAGTAACTCTGGACTTTTCGTGCGGAATAGGGCGGCCATCAGTTCACTAGCTCTGGGATTTTTCGCAAAAAGGCGGGCGGCACGGTGTCATCTCGCAATTGATTCGGTCAACCTCGACGTTATGCGCGCCTGCGTTTTTGCCGCGCGACTGCCTGCGTTTTTGGCGCGCGATAAGCTGTAAAACCCGCATGCCTGATGCGTTTACGGCAAACTGCATTGGCAGCCTGGTCTTCAGCGGGCTCGGTTTCGTCGCGTTTACCTATGGAAAACGCATGCGACATTGGACACCGATGATTTGCGGTCTCATTCTCATGCTGCTTCCCTTGTTCGTCGCGGATCTCGCTCTCCTGCTCACGAGTGCATTGCTTGGGGCCACCGCCATCGTGTTTCGCCATAGTTAAATGGGGTTAGCACGCCTGGTTGCACGATCGGCGGCAATCAGTCGAACGCAGTCTCGCCACGGCCAAGTGCGATTCGCCATCGACGCTTCGGATGGAATTTTTTAATTTCAAGCCGTGGATAAGCCATCACGCATTATCGCCGCCGAAGCTGCTGTCGCTGTGGCACTGGAGCCATCTCGCCGACGTTTTTTTTCCAGGCATCGCAAGGCACACCCGCCCCCGCTGCCATACTGCGAAAATTGTGGAGCCGCCATGGCGGGACCGTTCTGCGCCCAATGTGGCCAGCACGCAGTCGATTACCGACGTTCCTTCGGCCGCGTTTTTCTCGATGCGCTTGATTCGTTCTTAAACTGGGACTCGAAATTCTTCGCCACGATTGGTCTTCTCCTCGTCCGGCCTTGGCGCCTTACGATCGATTTCCTCGCCGGGAAACGCGTTCGCTACGTCAATCCGCTGCGGCTGTACCTGCTAGTCAGTATCATCTTCTTCTTCGGCATACATCTGCTCGCGCAAAGGACCAATATCCGCGCCGGAATACCTAATCGTGACTTATCACCGGCAGCCAAGGCAAAGCTGGAACAAAACTTGGCGAGATTACCGCCTGAAGCCCAAGCTGAGGTCCGTGCGGCGATGGCAGACCCTCGCAAAGACAGACCATTTTTTGAAGCCGGCACCAATGGTAACGACAAAAACGCTTCCAGCTTCGAGAAATGGGTCAACGAGCGCGTTAAAGAAAAGATTGGCGAGAATGGCGTGAATTTGAAGGTCTTCTTCGTCACGCTCGTCAGCAATCTTCCGGCGATGATGCTCTGTTGTATTCCCCTCTTCGCCTTTGTCCTGAAGCTCCTCTACATTCGGAAGCGCTTCTTATACATAGATCATCTTATTTACGCTTTGCACATTCATGCTTTCGCCTATCTGGCGATCATGATTGTGGGCTTCTCTTCGTGGGAGCTGGCTCGTGTCGCGCCCAGCGTTCAACCCTTTGCAACCGCCATTCTCGTCATAGCCGTAATCCTATTGCTCTTATTCTCAATTCGCCGCGTTTACCGCCAAGGCTGGTTCATCAGTCTGCTCAAGTTCGTGTTTGGCGGCTTTATCTACTTTCTCGTCCTATCGCTCGCCCTCGCCGCTACATTTTTCGCAACGCTCGCCTTACCAACATAAACTCGGTGCCTACCATCAATGCGTGATAGCTGCGGCAATCAACTCCCGCGCCTTCGCCAGCGCCTCACCTAATTTGCTCGCCTCTTTGCCCGCGCCCCGAGCCGACTCCGGGCGTCCTCCGCCTTTGCCGCCAATGATGGGCGCGACCTGACGAATGAGATCATTTGCTTGAATCTTCGAGATCCATTCTTTCGGTACCGCTGCGGCCAGATCGACGCGGCCATTTGAGGAGCTGGCCAGAAAGACTGGCCCGTTAATTCTTACCTTAAGTAGGTCAACCACTGCCTGAAGCAACGCCGTGTCACCATTCGGAATTTCGGCCACACAGAATTTTTTCTCGGAAAGCGATCTCGCAAGTTCAGTCGCAATTTCAACCGCACGGCGATGTATCTCTGCTTCTGCAGCTTTTGCGTTCTGCTTTTCCCAGTCGTGAACCTCAGCCTCGAGGTTTTTAAGATGCGTCGCCCGCTCATCGATCGAATGGAGGGCGGCTCCTGGCTTTTCGCTTTTCGCGAATGGCGGCAATGCCGGAAGTCCCGCTTTCCTGCGTGAGAGCATCTCAAATTTTTCTTGCTGTCGCGCTGCTTCCCCTTCGGCCCATTTCATCACCTCGTCGCCGGCAACCGCTTCAATGCGCCGGATGCCAGCCGCAATGGCGGATTCGCTTACGATCTTGAACCACCCGATCTCCCCGGTTCGACGCACGTGAGTCCCGCCGCAAAGTTCCATCGAATAGCCGTCCAGAGCCTTTGCTTCACCACCGATCTGCACTACCCGAACAAGATCGCCATATTTTTCTCCGAAAAACTGCTGAATATCCGAGCGCTTCTTCGCTTCCGCGTTCGGAATCTCCGTCCAAGACACTGGAGCGTTTTCCGCGATCCGTTCATTGACCAGCTTCTCGACCGCGCGGAGCTGCTCTTTGGTCAGCGCTGCACTCGAAAAATCAAAGGTCAACTTGTCTGGCCCGACGTAGCTGCCCTTCTGGGTCGCGTCGGGTGATACAATCTGATGCAGTGCCCAATGCAAAATGTGCGTGACGGTATGGTGGCGCTCGATCGCACGGCGGCGACCAACATCAATCGAGACCCGGACTGCTTCGCCGACTTCTGGCGCTCGTCCTTCCACGATTGCAGCGCGATGAACGTAAATGTTGTTTCGTGCCTGGGTATCGAGCACGCGAAGCTGACCTATTTCGGTCCGATCATGTCCCGGAACGTGAAGTAGCCCACGGTCGCCGACTTGTCCTCCCATCTCGGCGTAAAACGGAGTTTGGTCGAAAACAACATTCAGTTCTCCGGCGTCGTTGCCGGGCAAAACACGTTCCACAACCGCTTCTGCCTCGACAAAATCGTAACCAAGAAATTTTGTTGGCGCGACGCGGAGATTTTCCATTTCCACGCTGATCGCTTCCTTTTTCTGTGCCTTGCGCCCTCGCTGCCGCTGCTCATCCATCAGTTTCTCGAATCCCTCAACGTCGATGGCGAAGCCACGCTCGCGAGCCATCAGCTCGGTCAGATCGACCGGGAAGCCGTAGGTATCGTACAATTTGAAGACAAACCTTCCCGGCATGATCACCCATCCGCCGAGTGGCGCGATCTTCGGAATATCCGCGGTAAGCACTGACATCATTCGTTCGAATTCTTCAATTCCCTGATCAAGCGTTCGACTAAACGCTTCTTCTTCGCGACGAACCGCGTCGGTAATTATTTGCTGTTTTGCCTGTAGCTCGGGAAAGACATCTCCCAGCGTGCGGACGACTATCTCGACGAGTTTATAGAAGAACGGTCCCTCAAATCCGAGTGTACGGCCGTAGCGCACAGCGCGGCGAAGAATACGCCGCAGGACGTAGCCGCGCCCTTCGTTAGATGGCACGATTCCGTCCGCAATTGCGGAACTTAAGGTTCGGATATGATCAGCGATGACGCGGAATGCGATGTCGATTTTTTCCTGGGTAGCGCGACCGTCCCGGTCGTTCGGCTGCGCGTCTCGCGCAGCTACCGGCTCCGGCAAGACGCCGGAGTCAACTCTCGAGATGGGCGTGCTACCCGGCAGCGTGCCGCCGTAGTTTTTGCCGCTGAGCTTCTCTAACTCCTTGAAAATCGGTCGAAAAATATCGGTGTCATAGTTCGAGATCGCGCTGGAAAACTCGGTGAGATTCTTGGTCCCTTGGATGATCGCGGTCACGCGCTCGAAGCCCATTCCGGTATCGACATGACGCTGCGGCAGCGGCGAAAAAGTGCTGTCGGCATTGGCGTTGAACTGAATGAAAACCAGATTCCAGATCTCGATGCACCGTGGATCCTCCTTATTGACGAGCACGCCCCGGGTATCACCGAGGGGCGTAAGATCGACGTGTAGCTCTGAGCAGGGACCACAAGGGCCGGTATCACCCATCATCCAGAAATTGTCTTTCTTGTTTCCGTTGACGATGTGAATGGCGGGATCGAGATCGGCCTCGCGAAACAATCGCGCCCAATGATCGTAGGCCTCCTGGTCGAACTCGCTCGGCTCGTCAGGGTCGGGGTTGTAAACCGTCGCGTAAAGTCGCTGCGGCGGAAATTTCCAGCGCTCGACGACCAACTCCCAAGCCCATTCGATCGCTTCGCGTTTGAAATAATCGCCAAAACTCCAATTCCCGAGCATTTCGAAAAAGGTGTGGTGATACGTGTCGAGGCCGACGTCCTCGAGATCGTTATGTTTGCCTCCGGCACGAATACATTTCTGCGTGTCAGCGACCCGGGGCGGTTTCCACGGCGGCTTGCGTTCGCCCAAAAAGATCGGAACGAACTGATTCATTCCCGCGTTCGTAAAAAGCAGATTTGGAGCATCCGGCAGAAGCGACGATGACGGTACAATCGTGTGTCCCTTCTCGCCGAAAAAATCGAGAAAGCTCTGGCGGATTTCGCGGCTCGTCATGAAAAGATCGTAACGCGACCGGCGTTCACGCGCGCGAGGACGTCGTGATCGCGCGCCGCTCACGCGTGGAAAGCCCGTTGCGCGAGGCAATGGTCGCGCCGCGCCGCTGCATGTGAACACGATGCTTCTGGCCCCAATCGCACATCGCTCCAAGCACCGGCTTCAAGGTCCGGCCATGCGCGCTTAAGGAATATTCGACGTGGGGTGGGATCACAGGAAACACTTTACGATCGATTATTCCATCGCTCTCCAGTTCACGAAGTTGTTGGGTTAGCATCTTTTGCGTTGCCGCCGGAATGGCGCGACGCAATTCGCTGAACCGCTTTGCGCCTTCTCGCAGATTAAAAAGGATTACCGGCTTCCATTTGCCGCCGATCACTTGTACAGCCGCGCTCACCGGGCATTCGTCAGGATTCATGTTGGTTTCATTTTGGAGACTAACTAACGAAATAGCGCCTACTTGTCAAAATGACCGAAAGGATGGCCAACGCCGGGCTATCCGTGGCGAGGACGAAACTGCTTCAGACGAAAGTTACTTCTGCTCGTCGAGCCTGGCTTTAACGGCGCGTTCGATTTCCTGGTAAAGCTTGGGATCGGCTTTCAACGCGTCCTTGGCCGCATCACGTCCTTGGGCAAGCTGTGTCCCCTTGTAGCTGAGCCACGAGCCGCGCTTTTCGATCACCTGTTTTTCGAGGGCGAGGTCGAGTAACGCGCCGGTCGAAGAGATTCCCTCATTGTACATGATGTCGAACTCGGCTTCGGTGAACGGCGGCGCTACTTTGTTCTTCACGATTTTCACCCGTGTCCGGTTGCCCGTGACGACACCATCTGTCTGCTTGATGGCGCCGATCCGACGAATATCGACCCGGACACTCGCGTAAAACTTAAGGGCTTTGCCACCCGGTGTTGTCTCCGGATTGCCAAACATCACACCGATTTTCTCGCGAATCTGGTTCGTAAAAATGCAACAGGTCCGCGCTTTGGAAATGAGCGCGGTCAGTTTACGCAGGGCCGCGCTCATCAACCGCGCCTGTGCACCTACGGTCGTGTCTCCGATTTCGCCTTCCAGTTCCGCTTTCGTGACCAGGGCCGCAACCGAATCCAGCACGATCACATCCAGCGCATTCGAGCGGACCAGCGTCTCGCAAATTCGCAGTGCTTCCTCGCCGGAACTGGGCTGCGAGACAAGCAAATCGTCGAGGTCAACCCCCAGTCTGCGCGCGTATTGCGGATCGAGCGCGTGCTCGACGTCGATGAATGCAGCCAGACCCCCCCGCCTCTGGGCCTGCGCGATTACGGTGAGCGTGAGCGTCGTTTTCCCGGACGATTCCGGCCCAAAAACCTCGACCACTCGTCCGCGCGGAAACCCGCCTACACCCAGCGCTCGATCGATCAAGATATTGCCGGTCGGAATGACCTCGACGTCTGTGATCTTCTCATCACCCAGCCGCATGATCGCCCCATCGCCGTAGTCTTTTGCGATTTGTTGAATCGCCAGGTCGAGATTCTTGTTTCGGGCGGCGATTAATTTCTCTTCGCCGGTCTTTTCTTCAGTTTTTGCGGGCATACTTCAACTAAGTCCGCGCTTCCGCATTCGCCAAGAAAAAACAAAAGGCCGCGCAACCGAACGGGCGCGCGGCCTCTGGAACCCGAGATCCAGATGGTTAACTGACCGTAATCTTGCGCGGTTTCACCTGTTCTGCCTTTGGCAGCGTCAGAGTGAGAATACCCTGATCCATACGCGCGGCGACCTTCCCAGTATCGATGCTCGGATCGAGCTCAAACACGCGCCGGAAATTTTCCGGACGGGATTCCTGATGAATGATCGTGCCTTCGATCGGCGACAGCGTGCGCCGGCCGATAATGGAAAGCTCATTGTTTTCCACCGAAATCTCGAGCCCGTCTTTGTTGACGCCGGGCATCTCGACTTTCAATTGATAGGCATCGCCGTCCTCGGTCACACTTGCGACGGGCGTGATGAAACGTTCTGCCTGACCTGGGCGGGTTCCCCGATTTTCACGAACTAATGTGTCCATAATTGTTTTCCTTTATTCGACGTTGACTTGGATTTGCTTCGGTTTCGCTTCCTCGGCCTTCGGCAGAGTGATCGTGAGGATTCCGTCGCGATAAGTTGCCGCGACTTTATTGGCATCGACTTGCGTCGGTAGTGAAACGCTGCGACGAAACTTGCCGACATAGCGTTCCGTGCGTTCGGCTTTATCGCCTTCCGCGCCTTCACTCTTGCGCTCGCCCGCGATTGTCAACATGCCATCTTGCAGTGAGATTTCGATATCCTCCTTGCGCATCCCAGGCAACTCAACCCGGGCAATCACGTTATCATTGTTTTGATACAGATCGAGGGCCGGCGACCAACCGCTGAACAGCTGCGATTGCCGGCCGAAATTCGACCAGAACGGCATGTCAAAGAGCGAGTCAAGCTCGTCGCGAAGATTGTTCCAGCGATCAAGCCCTGTCCAGGCCACGGTCTCTGGGGATTGGTAACGGATAATGCTCATGTAATTTTCCTTTCTGAAAAGATTTCTTTGTAATCTCCAGCTTGCAAAGTGCCAAGGATCACGCGGGTGACGTCTCTATCTCATATCCAACACTATCAATCGCTTACATTATAAAATGAGTCGTTGCCAATCAGTTGAAGTAGAGACAGTTTTTCTCATATTCGGGCTAGATGAATCCGAGTCGTAGGGCCAATTAGACCCAGCTCTTCTCCAGTCGCCACCTCCTCCAGGATCCATTAGCTTGGTCTCTTGCGATGAAAGAGAAAGCAGACGAAAAATTCATGCGCCAGGCGCTCGACGAAGCGCGCAAAGGCGCTGGATTTACGAGCCCTAATCCTGCCGTGGGAGCGATCCTAGTTGAGCGCGCACGTATTCTGGCGCGCGGATATCATCGCCAGGCTGGGGCTGATCATGCCGAAGTGGATTGCCTGCGCAAAATATCCGGGCCTGTTCCTCCCGGCGCAATTCTCTACGTTACTTTGGAGCCTTGCTCGACCCGAGGGCGAACTGCGCCCTGTGTCGATTACATTATCGAGCGGGGCGTTCGCCGTGTCATGATTGGTGCGGTCGATCCAAATCCGAAACATCGGGGACGCGCTATTGAAATGCTGCACCGGGCTGGAATCGAAGTCTCAACTGGAGTGCTGGAATCCAAATGTACAGCATTGAATGAGGCATTTAACAAATGGATTAGAACGCGGCAGCCATTCGTTATCGCGAAGTGTGGAATGAGCCTCGATGGCCGGTTGACCGCCCCACCAACCGATTCCCAATGGATCACCTCAGTTCAATCCCGCCACGACGCGCAAGAACTTCGGGCGACTGTTGACGTCATCATTGTTGGTGCGGAAACAATTCGCCAAGACAATCCGCGGTTAACCGTCCGGATTAGGTCAGCGAACAAACAACCTTGGCGCGTGATTTTGACCCGGTCCGGCCGGCTGCCACACAATGCGAACGTTTTCTGCGATTCCCACGCCAGCCGCACACTGATCTATCGCAAACAAAGGCTCAGAACCGTTTTGCGTGATCTCGGGAGGCGTGAGATGACGAGTGTCTTACTCGAAGGCGGCGGTGAAGTGTTGAGTGAAGCACTTGATCAAGGCTTAATCGATAAGGTGCAAATTTATATTGGCGCAAAATTAACCAGCGGAAGTGTCCTCGCGTTTGGAGGAAAAGGCGCACGCTTGACCGCCGAGTCGTTTCACCTGAAGTCTGCGCGCTACGAACGCTTTGGACATGATGTGCGGGTAACTGGGTATCTCGAATCACCAGCAAGAATCGTGTTGAAATAATCCGCAAAACTTTGCGTCTAATTTTCGGTTCAATTATGCGAAAGGAGGTGAACAG